>CAIYXP010000234.1 GCA_903930145.1 uncultured Methylococcaceae bacterium | reverse complement strand
CGGGAAGCATCAGCACTGTCTGTCATCTCTCGTAAGCCATCACCAGCCGGGTATTGTGCTACGAGAACGGTTCCCCTGCTTCACTGAAAAAGGCCAAAGTCGAGATATAAACCCGCTTCTTAATCCCAAGTCGAGTATCTGCTTCATTCATTGTCGGTTGAATTGGAATGTCGACTAACGGAGGCTTTTTCCACGGTTCTGCCTGTTGTGGTTGCCTTCCAATCTCCGAACGACTCAGTACATCAACTAATTCATCAATCCCAGCTTTCCAATTGGATAGATGTATGATCTCCGTATCGCTAACACCAAAATGAGGTAACGAAACATCACTGCCATCAGTGACGACCAGCAAACTTTTTCCAGACTCATCCATTTCATAAAAACGATTTTGCCAATACTCAGCAGATTGTTTTGTCCACAGGCGCACCAATTGGCTCTCTGATAAAACCGTCCGCGCTGATTCGCGGTCATCGGTCATATCCACTTCAATGCCCCGTTCGGATAGGTAACGGGCGATCTTTCGGGCTGGCTCAACTCCATCAGGCATATAAGCCAGCACTACCCGTGTGGCTGGCTTGGAGGTTTGAACCTCTGCCAACTCTGGAGACTCCACCAGTTCGATATTTATTCTGAACCGATCACCGTTGATGGTTTGCAGGACTATTTGATCAGTGTCGGGCAAGTTTTTAATGACACGTCCGATCCACACATTTTCCCAACGAGGTTTGGCTTTGCCGTCGAAGCTTAAAAGCACGGCGGTCGGCAGGGGTAGCGAAATTTCGATGCTTGGCAGGTTCCCATCAGGCTTGAGTATCTCCAGAACACCGGGGTGCAGTTGCAAACCCAGTGCTTGCTTTTCGACTAAAGGCAAGGCTCTGATCAGGCTTTTGGGTAGCGGTTCGGCAATGGTCCCACCCGCCAGCCAATTGCCGGGTGAACCCAAGGCAGCAGAAACATACTGGTACAACCAACGAACCTCGGTTCCGGCCTGTTCCGGGTTTACCAGCGTGGGCAATGCCCCCTTTATCCAGCGTGCCAGTTCACGTTTTGCCGAGTCCTCGCGTGGTAAGGACAGCTTTTCCAGCGTTTTCAGAATACGCTGTATATTCTGCTGTAAGGTTACGGTGTCATCTTCCAAAACCGCCCAACGCATGTCTTGCTCAATGCGGTCGGTTTCGCGCCAGTGGCGGGTGAGATCGGCGATCAGCTTCTTCGCCTCTTGAAAGCGTTCGGGAGCCTCTGTTAGCAGGGCATTACACAGGGCGCGGGCGATGCCCGAGCGCATGACCGCTGCCTGCACGTTGCGGGTGTAAATAAAGTCGGAACACCACCAGAATTCCGTTTCCAGTTCTGTGTCGCTAGCGGGCAGGAAGTGCAATCGGGCGTTGCGCAATAACAGTGGTTCGACACGCACCGCCAGTGCCAGTATTTGTGCGAGCCGATAAAACTCTGCTCTTGCCTCATCCCTCGCCAAATCATCGACAAGTTTTTGATCGTCGGCGATAGGTTTGAGCCAACTCATTGGGCTTGCCGCTGTTTGCGGTTGATTAGACGTTTGACATCGGCTGCTCTAGTCGCCGGGTTCCAGTGGATAAGCGACATCAAACGCCCCAACTCTTTTGGGCAGCGGACACGCTCAATCGGGGTCAACGCAATCAGCGGAACCTGTTGCCGTCGGCAATGCTGGGCGAATTCAAGCCACACCGATAAGCCGGGGCGCGGTTCGCACAGCGGAATGCGGGTCAGGCCAAAATCGGTTGCCACCACTACCGGCTTGCCAGGAATCGCCTGCCAAACCTGTTCCCCCGCTGTTTCCGTCCAGCGTACCGCTTCCTGTGGATTGCGGGTGAACTCATACACCGGGCAGACGGCTTCGCCGAGTAGAGATTGGAATTGACGCATCAGGTTGCGCATATCATCCCACCATGGAGCTAGCGCATCGCTAAAATCCAGCAATAATTGGCAACCATGGCGGGTGCTGTAACGGGGTAGCATCGGCAGTTTCCGCACGGGTTGCGACTGGATAAACGCCCGCACCAAACGCTTGGAATCCAGATCGTAACCGGGGGCGGGTTGCATCACCGCAGCCCCCAACAGGCCGCGTGCTTTACGCTCGGAAAACAGTAACAAACGCGCTACTGGCGGCGAGTTAGGGTGTCCTAGCTGCAAACTATCACGTTGTTCAACTTCTGGCGGCAAGCTAGGGGCCATGCCTGCCTCCAAGGAATTAGGCAATATTTCCAACTTAAACGGCAAGATTTTCTTCGGCAATTCAACCGCTGGCTCAGGTTTTGGCGGCATCACGGGCTTATTGGCAGGCGCTGGCAAAGGCTGGGTCGGCAGACGATTTTTTTGTGCGGAATGCCCAGCCCCCTGAGTCGGTCGGTAATCCGGCATCGAATTGGAAAAATAGCCGGCCTGAAAGCCCAAGCATTTGGCAATTCGCTCACGTTCGGCCTGTGCGCCGGGTTGAATCTGTTCCAGTGCCTTCATCAGATCGCCCAGCCCTATTTCTGGCAGCCGGGTTGACATTATAGAGCCCCTTCCTGCTTGGTTTGTTTTTTCAGCGTGGCTTGCTCGACTTGTTTCCAAATGTCGCTGTCCGGTGTAATGCCAAGTTCTAGACATGCGCGGACGGCATCCAGATATTCGCTGGTTCCCGGCGGGCGGCGGCCTGCAACCTTGGTTTCAGCAACTAGGTCTTTGAATTTTTTCGCCACGGCAGCGAATACTGCGGATTTTTGCGGATGTTCCTTCGCCTTGAAATGGAAATCCGCGATTCGTTTCAACCCTTCTTCATCCTGGCTCTGAAGTTCTAGGTGGATGCAGCGGCGCAGGAATGCCGTGGGTAAATCGCGTTCGCCATTGGTGGTGATCATCACCAGTAAGGTAAGTTCATCCGGCGCTCTGACTTCGTTTCCATCCGGCAACTGAAAGCAGCGTAAGTCGAGTGGCTCTAGCAAATCGTTAGGCAGGTCAGGTTCGGCCTTGTCGATTTCATCCAGCAGGATGACCACGCCCTTGGCTTCCTCTCGCAAGGTCTTGGGTTTTTGCAGTATACGAAAACCTTTATGTTCGGCAACTTCTTTAGCCGTGTGGCCTTTGCACAGGGCGGAGTTCGCATCAAAACCCCACCAGAACAAACCCGGCTTTAGGTATGCCCAATCCGGCATTAATTCTATGCCCGCATGGGTGTCGTGCAAGCGTTGCAACTGGTCAGTTTCGCTAGTCAGGTCTTCCAAGCGGCTGCGTGATGTCAAGGTATGTTTAAGATAGCTCCAGCCTTGGGCCTCCGCAACCGCCTTCGCTAACATGGTCTTGCCGCTACCCGGCGGGCCGGAAATCAGCAGCGGTCGCCGGGTCACCAGGCTCACTTTCAACGCGATGATAATGTCATCGGATAGGACATAGGGCGGTATCCCTGCTTTCTCATTACCCAGCCAAACATTGTCGGAATCATCAGGTAGTTTAAATGTTTTCAGCACGTCATTCATGGTTCTAGCCTATCACATATCTTCAATATAGGTTTTTGATTCTGAGTAGTAGCGGAACTGTTCTAATTCATCACCTTCTTCCAACAACGGCTTCAAAGGTATTGGATAGTGCAGGGTATCTGGAATTTTAGAGCCTGTCGCTAACAGGATGGTGACATTCGGATACTTGCCCTTAATTTCATCAAGTAAAAATTTGTCCGGGAAGGTATCCACCACATTCTGTGCTTCCTCAGGCTCGGGCGGCGGAAACATCAACAGAATAGGCTCTTCGATCTTATAGAAATAATCTTCGGCTTGCTCAGGATCAAGCACTTTAGGTGTTGCCGAACCCAACAATACCGATTTAACCTGTTCGAAATCACGGGAAGCTCCGGCAGAAATGAACCGGGGTTTTGCCGGAAAAGGCCACGCCCTTCCTGCATAACACTTCTCAGTGAAATTTTCCAATTTAGTGCAGTTAATGGCAACTGGCTCATTGCGCTTGATGGCTTCAATTAGATTGGCAGCAGCTTCGGCATGTACCCATATGCTCTTGAGAATATCCAATAATATTTCAGCCGTGTGGCGATCAATCTTAAGGGCAAGCCCTTTCAGCAACAAACGAAAATTGGATAGTGCTTGTCGTGGTTCCCGAAATATTGCCCTTACCAACATGTCCACTCGACGACGCTTTGACCATGGTCTTGGTCGAACGCCACATTGGGGCAGATTCAAGGCAGTTTCCAAGACACGGTCATTAATATCAATCTTGCTTAATATCTCGCGGAAAGGTTCGTCCAATTCTTCGAAAGGAGAAGGTTGTGGGCATAGGTCTTTGAGGGTATCAGTCAGTTTATCGATTAGTTCTTGTTCATCTTTGTAGTCCCGCAAGAATTGGAAATCGTTCAAGTGGGCAACTTGGCCCAAAAAAGGATGCTCTTTTACAGTCTGATCGGTGACATTTTCCAGCAACACCACAATCAAACGAACATTGCTGTCGTTGCGTCGCCGAACACTCATGAAGGTGGCTTCGAACTGAACCCAAAGAGATTGCATGGCGGCTTCCGATAATAAGACGACAACCGCATCACATTCATACATCCATTCATTGATACATGTGTGCCACAGGTCGTCGGGTTGAATTGTGCGCCTGTCTACTAGCACCTCGAACCCGATATTATTGTCTTTCTGCTCCAGCGCATCACAAACCTTGTCTAGCAGGGCAAGGTCTTGATCGGTCTTGGAACTGTGGCTGATAAATACTTTGGGAGATTTCATATTCCTCGTATGGTCAATACCTTCGCCAAAATTCACGCCGCTTTAGCATGAATCCTGCCGATTTCCGCAGCTTGGAAAATCCTGTCGTCGATTAAAAATTCCTCGCCCGTTTTGCCGAGCGAATTTAATATCCGCCGCGTGTATTTTCGCGCCCTGAAGGTCGTTTTCAAGTCCAGCATGCTGCCCCTGTCTAGCCCTTCCATTTTGCCGCACAATAGCCGCGAGAAGGTCACCATGAACAGGGAGAAGTTGGCGAAGTTCCCGACCTGCGTCTCCTTGACGTTCATGAAGTCTTCCAGCCCCCAGTATTGCTTGGCATCCCTGAAGTCAAACTCGATTTGGAACCTCAGCGAGTAGTATTCGATCAGGGTCTCGGCGGCCAGGGCCAAGTCATCACTGAACAACAGCACCTTCGCTGTCCTCCCTGTCTTCAGGTTGGTTTTCACGATGACGGCGACATTGAGCAATTCCGGGAAGTTCCGGTGCCAGGCTTGCACTTGGTAGACGCGGGTCCGAATGTCCTTTTCAACCGCCTCCGATTTCAGGTGCGCCTCCGTCAGCGTTTCCGGCGTCAGCTTCTCGCCGTATTTGCGCCGCCTGCCTTTGCCCGAATACTTGCCGACATAAGGGAGGTACAGCTTGGAGTCATGCCGCAGTTTGGAGATCAGATGCAGCCCCGTCAGGGTAACCGACTGCAGGCCGGCGTTGTTGCCCAACGCGCCGTCGTACACAAAATAGACGATATCCAAATCGACCCCGACCAGTTTCAACGCGGCACGGATGCAGCCTTGCAACTGGGTTTGGAACGGCGACAGTGCCACGTCCTTGCGGTTTTTGCTGGCGCTGCCCTTGGGCCTGCCCCGCTTGGCTCGCTTCTCCTTGACGGCTTTCGGCGCACTTTCCTTGACCTCTTCGCGCACCAGTTGCTCGGTGGTCAAAGGGTAGGACGTGCGGGTTTTAACCTCAAGCAATGACAGGCTCAAAAAGCACAGGCCGGGCAGCGCCTTGTTGTAAATCGAAGAAAAAAAATGCCCAGCCCGTGCGTTTCCTTGCCGGACTTGGTCACCACGACCTCGTCGCCGGTCAGCAGCCAAACCCCCTTCGCCCCGCCCAGATGCTGCTTGATAAGCTGCCAGCGCAACGTTGGCCATTCGATTTTCTCGCCAAAAAACCGCTGCACCGTCCGGTAGCTCCCGCCCTTTTCGGCCCAGCGGGACAGGCCCAGCATCGTGACGCGGCCTGTCATCGCCAGCACGGCCTCGACGATGATGGCGAGTTGGTTCAAGGTGCGCCGGTTCAAGTGTGGACTCAACGCGCTTAGGGTTGCTATGATTTCGTTCATGGTCAGATCAGGTGCAAGATGTCGGACGTTTTGGTTAACCCCGTATTCTACCTTTTCTGACCACCCATCCTTGCCCCGAACCTCAAAAATCACTCATGCTGATTGGCGAAGGTATTGATGGTAACACCAAAAAGCTTCCAGTCAATCTGGAGAAACCACAAATCAGCATCGGGACTTATTTGTCCGTGAGTTCAGTCCGGCCTGACCGGCCGTTGGCGGTCATGGCCGCTCTTCGGCGGCTTGGCAAAGCGTTGGTTGTAGTCGGCGATGAAGGGCGGCATGAAGGCATTGGCGGCTTCCAGGGTGCTGATCCCGCGCAGGCTCAGTTCCTTCACCAGACGGTCTTGCAGCGTCAAATGGGCGCGTTCGACCCGGCCCTTGGCTTGGCTGGAGTTGGCGCAGATGCCCTCGATGTTCGGCTCGTACAGCGCCCGCCCGAACTGGGTGCAACCGCTGCCATCCCGTGTCGCCGGGTGGTTGACGCGGAACACGCTGGCCTTGTCGCTGTAGAAGGCGGCCGGCTTGCCATGCCGCTCCAGGTAGGCGCGCGTCGCGACAAAGTAGCTGAAGACCGACTCGCTGTGGGCGAAATGGATCGCCATGATGCGGCTGGTGGCGTCGTCGACATAGACCAGCGCCGTGCAGGCCGGCATCCGGTCTTCAAACCAACGATGGTCGCTGCCGTCAATCTGAACCGGCTCGCCCAGGTAGTCGCGGCGGCGGCGCGGCTGGTAGATCTTGGGCGGACGCTGTAGGCGCGGCACCCAATAGCCCGCCTCGGCCATGAGGCGGCGCACCGTCTCCTTAGGTCAACCAGCCCATGGCATTCCTCAAGCTTCTCTCATGCCAGCGTGGGGCCGAAGTCGGCGTAGCGGTCACGTATAAGCCCCAAGGCACGCTCGGCTGTCCCCGGCGGAAGCTGGTGGTTGCCGGGCTGGCCGCGACTGCGCGACGCCAGCCCGGACGGGCCCTCGTCGCGGTAGCGCCGCACCAACCGCCGCAATTGGCGGCCCGTGATCCCGAGCCTCTGGGCCGCCAGGCCCGGCTTCAGGTTGCCGTCCACAACCGACTGGACCGTCTTCAGCCTGTCGAGTTCGCGCATGCCCATCGTG
>CAIYXP010000233.1 GCA_903930145.1 uncultured Methylococcaceae bacterium | reverse complement strand
TTGGTTATCTTTATTATTAACAGCTATATTCTGGCTAACCTGGGGAGCAGCGTTGTAGTAGGCATTACCAGCCTGATTGGCAAGGATAGTGCAGGTGCCAGAAGCAACAGCCGTCACAACAGTGTCGCTAATGGTGCAGACTGAGGGCGTTGCAGAGCTTAAGGTCGCTGGCAGGAACGAGGTTGTTGTTGTACTAATCGTACCCGTAGTGCCTATCGTGAGCTTGTTGGGATAAATGAAAAAACTAATGGTTTGGTTATTTTTATTATTAACAGGGCATTTCCCGCTGGATACCACTAAGGCCACCGCCGAACCGACCGGGGCGGAGGTGCCAGCCGCTGGATTCTGGCTGATAACCAGCCCGTTCGCTACGGTGTTGCTGCATTGCTGGGTTACCGTGCCGATTGTCAGATTGGCACCGGTCAGGGCAGTCACCGCCGCCGCCTGGGTAATGCCCACCACATCCAGAACTGGTCTTGTTAATTCGGGCAAAATCACCTTCCACGATGAACGTTTATGCCGAACGAAATTCGCGTTAACGTTCTCGACTTGGTTCATTTCAACAATACAAGTGGAAGAGGCTGTGCCGCTGCACGCGCCGCCCCACCCACTGAAGACATAACCAGCCGCCGATGAGACGGTGCGGATTACGCTGGTGCCGCTGGGAAAACTGGCACTGCACAAGCTCCCGTAATTAATCCCCGATGGATTGCTTGTGATTGTGCCATTTACTTCCGGGGTCACATTGAGTGCATAGGTTGGTGAACCAGCGAGAGCTAATGAGGTTGAGCTTACCAATAAAACAAGCCACAATTCAACTATGGCGGCGATTATTAATATAATTCGGTTCATAAATATCTAGTTTTGACAACTTATGGAAAACATGAAATCTGGTAGCGCTCTTGCAATCCGGCGAACCTGCCCGCCCGACGCGCTCTTGCTCTTTCTTCCACGTGCCCAACGACCCCGTTCAGCCGCCCGCGCGGAAGGGGCTAGAATGAACACGCCAAACGTCCACGCGGGTCGGCTGGAACGGCGGGTTAGGCGGGTGGGCAGGTAAACAATGCCGGGTATTCAAAGCCTCTGTTCCTTTCACCCCTCGGCCTTACCCAAAAATCTCATTGAGTACGTCTGGACGTTTTTTCGCAATCTGAATCAAAGATGCGGCTGCCCGGCTTGGTTGCCTTCGTCCTTGCTCCCAGTCTTGCAGGGTTCTAACCGATACGCCGAGAAGCTCCGCGAACTTTGCCTGGGAAAGCCCGGTTTTGTTTCTCGCTTCGGCAACAGGGGTAGGTTTAACATCAATTGTGTGGATCGTGCCGACTTTTCCTGCTTTAATACTTCTCACAGCATCTAAGGTTTCTTGCCACACATCGCGTTTTAGATCGCGCTCAACCAGCTCATTTTCATTTTTTATCGTCATCTATAAGTTCCTCTTTCAATGCTTTGAGAATATGCGATGGGGCATTCTTTTGGTGGGATTTGGCATAGATGGTCAGAAGCCAAATCAAATTTTTACCAATCTGGTTATAGTAGATGACTCTTACGCCCCCGCGCTTACCTTGATCGTGACTCGACCAACGGACTTTGCGTACACCGCCTGACCCAGGAACTACATTTCCCGCATCCGGGTTAAGCGCAAGCCATGCAGCAAAATTGCCACGTTCCTCTTCAGACCAGTAGTCAGGCCAACGCTTTGAAAAAATCGGGGATTCAATTTGAGTGAACATTCGCTCATAATACGGCAATGCCGTATGTTTTGCAAATCTATGGCAGACAGTGTGTAGGGTATAATTGCATCAGATTGCGTCCTTCCGCGTTGACATCGTAGGATTTGCCGACAAAAAAGGAGGCCCATCATTTGCGAATGATGGGCTTTCCGTTCCTCACTGTATCTTGTGGGCTACGGGCCACTTGGCAAACGCAAATATCCAAATCACGATGACATTAACCAATGGAATTATCATCGTCATAGCCCACCAGCCGGAGTAGCCTGCTTTCTTGGCAATGGGGCGAAAAAGAAGCAGGGGTATCAGAATAAGAAAAAGTATCAATATAATTTCCCAAAGACCTATACCCATGATTAGTTACCTCCAATGGGTTGAACATTCCATTTTGAAATCACGAGAATCAAAGCGCAAATCGGGACACCGAGATGGGGATAAGCAGAGTAAGACTTGTGACTGGGTTTAGACCAGCTTTTCCATAGATACGCCAAGCCGGGTAGAGCAGCAAGACCGCTTGAGCTATGATGTCAATTGCGAGTTCGTTCATTGTTTTCCTCTTTATGAGCCTAACGACCCCGTTCAGCCGCCCGCGCGGTATTAATCCGAAAAATGATGCCAAACTTCCACGCGGGTCGGCTGGAACGGCGGGTTAGGCGGGCGGGTAGAGATACAGTGTCCGGCATTCATGGATTTTGCTCTCTTTTCCCATTCGGCGCACAATACGCGGAGTACCGCTATTGCGCCCTACGGCCCTACGAATGCGCCTAACCGTATTCTTTATCTTCTTCCTTCGATCTTTCCCTATTCCTCGATTTTGACTCTTCGCCAGCCCCCGTAACCGGGCTCGTCTTTTGGTTCATGGCGAAAACCGGGCGCGTCCATAAATTGCTGACCCCAGTAGTCCATCCAAATACGATTCACTTTTTCGTTTCTGGTATCGCCAAAGTTGCATTGCATTAACTCTAGCAGCATGTCCGCTGCCTCAAGGTGATTTCTTGTTCTCGCGAGTTCTTCTCGAAAAAGATGTTCCACCAAAGCATCCTTAGCGTTTCCTTCGGCCATTCCCGTTAATTTTCTAATGCGCCACCCCAAAAACTTGTAATACTGAGAGTTCAGAGGATCGTCATCTACAACTAATGGGATGGCGCCCCATTCCCATTTCCATTCAGACTTATATTGGTCGACCGCCCAAATACTGGAAATAAGCACGGATAAAAACGCCAACACCGACAGAAAAATCAAAAAAGTTTCCATGGTCTTTTGCTCGTGTCTTGTGGCCTAACGCCCTCGTTCAGCCGCCCGCGCGGAAGGAGCCAGAATGAACACGCCAAACATCCACGCGGGTCGGCTGGAACGGCGGGTTGGGCGGGTGGGTAGAGAAACAGTGCAGAGTATGCAGGGATTTTGCTCCCTTTTCCCATTCGGCGCACAATACGCGGAGTACCGCTATTGCGCCTTACCGCGTTGCTCACCCTACATGGCTACGGATTGTGCCTTACCACGTTGCTTTTTGCTTTTTTGTTCAGCGTAAACATTAACAAAGGATTCCAAGGCTCGCACTACCACATCATTGAGCGATACATTGTCTGCCAAGGCTTGCATTGTCGCTTTTTTGTGCAATACAGGGGGAATTCGGACGTTAAATTGCCCCTTTAAAGGTTTTTGTGGCTCTCGACCGAGAATTTTGCAGGTTTCTATGTAATCATCCACTGCCGACTCGAATTCCTTTTGAAGTTCCGCAGGAGACGGGGCTTCATATGTCACAAGATCGCTTATAAACAAAATTTTACCACGGCAAACGTGGCGAGACATGTCTATGTCAACTGTACCCTCGTAGCCTTTATAGTTAAGAATATCCATAGTGGCCTCTAAATGAATTCGTAGGTTTTGAGATGCTCAATCACATCAGCGATACAGCCCTTATCCACGTTTGGCGATGGGTGAGGGGAATGGCAAACAATAAGTGCATCCCTGTCTTTATGGTAGAACTTCCTATGCGAACCACTTCCTTTCAACATCGTGTAGCCCAGGTGTTCCAAAACGCTTTTAAGTTCGTCCCACTTGATGTCGGATGATGGTGGTTTTGCGCACAATTTCTCCAAGGCTTTGCGATGCTTTGTCATAGCTTGTTAGACGATAGCGACTGCTGAAAGTAACTGATAGATGGTTACACATTGTCGTTTGTTTACATGCAAGCTGTCAAATTTTTATGAAGGCCGTGAAAAGAATCTAAGTAGCATCTTAACGACCCAGTTCGCGGGTCGCGCAGAAGAAAGCCGGGGAAAGAAGGTCCAAGCATCACGCGGGTCGGCTGGAACGGCGGGTTAGGCTGGTGGGCAATGAAACAATGCCGGGGATTCATGGATTTTGCTCTTTTTATCCATTCGGCGCAATACGCGGCGGAGCCGCTATTGCGACTTACGGCCTTTACCTTGTTATTTTCGCTTTACCAAGTTAATTAGTGCTATTCCCAAACCAAAAACAACTATTGTTGAGGGCTCAGAAATAGCACTTGATATCGTTACTTGATCGATAGCGGTATTGGACAAGGCCGTGTTTGCCGAGCCAGTAAATAATAGAGTCATTGTACTAGCTGTAGCGACAGCAGTTGCCGAAGTGAATTGCTTAAAATTGTTATTAATAATAGGAGGTGTGAATAAACCAAAATCTGTTGTGCCAAATTGCACATTAATTGAGTCCCCCCCTGAATTTCTTAGGCGAGCTAAATAGAAACTTATAGAATAAGAATTTCCAATAATCAGACCAGAAATATCCTGCGAGATCGTCGCTAGGGAAATACTCGATCCGTGTTGAAGAAAAGCTACTTGATTACCGTCAGGGGGAAAACCTTCCAAAAAAATACTATTCGCATAAGCTATGCCACTGCTTCCCACAAACGACCATCCATTGTTCAAGCCTGACAAGTACGAATAGTCGTGTCCAACTAATGCAGGATTTTCAAACGATGAGTTAACAATGTTTGCCGCTTGGGCTTGATACGCCAACAAAGATAATATAATTATAAATAGATTTTTCATTTCTGTTTCCATTGTTAGTTTGTTGTGTACGGAAAAAAGTGAACGAACAGGCTAAACTCAAGGAAATATTACACCGTATAATTACGGTAACGACCAGATGTAAAGACCCTAGCGCAGGTTCGGATTCAAAAAAGGAGCCTAACGACCCAGTTCAGCCGCCCGCGCGGTATTAATCCGAAAAATGATGCCAAACTTCCACGCGGGTCGGCTGGAACGGCGGGTTAGGCGGGTGGGCAAGGAGACAATGCCGGGTATTCATGGATTTTGCTCTTTGATTTGAATGATTTGTTAGGCTGCTTTGCGAGGTTTTGCACAAGGTATAGGTAACTCTCGGCCCATATTTGAGCAAGCTTGCAGCCAAGAAGACATGGCATCCTGCATTTCCTTTATTGCCTCTAAAGGAGTATTGCCCGCTGCACTACATCCCGGTAAATCTGGTGCTATGCAAAGATAAGCGTCATCCTCCTCGCTCCAAAATGTTTCAATCAGATAGGGTTGCATATTTGTCGACCATTTCTAGTAATTGTTTCGCCTGATATGGAAGGATGTACCCGCCACGATTTTGAAAGTTCAATAAAAGCGGTTCGTCCGTCCTGCCATAAGTTCGGTGCGAACCCTTACCACCCTGGCGCGAAAATCCTAGACGTTCTGCTGCCTTGCAAGCATCATCAAACCGAACCGCTTTTGGGTTATTTCGGAGTGATGCAAACTGTTTTTCCTGCTTTGTCATGAACTAAGCTCTTTGATTTGCACGAATTTCATTGAGCATGACATAAGCACTAACAAACTGATTGGATGAATGTGCCTGAAAAATTTCCACTTACTCCGCTCCCGTTTAGAAGTAAGAGCCTAACGACCCCGTTCAGCCGCCCGCGCAGGAGAATCCAGACTGAACACGCCAAACATCCACGCGGGTCGGCTGGAACGGCGGGTTAGGCGGGTGGGCAGAGCGACAATGCCGGGGGTACATTGATTTTGCACTTTTTATCCATTCGGCGCAATACGCGGAGTACCGCTATTGCGCCTTTCCGCGTTTTCTAAAATATTCTAACCACTTGTTTTACTTGCAGCATCAAGTGCAAGATAGGTAATAAACGCTGCTGCTGCAATAAGAACTAAGGCTATAACGGTAGTCATTTCTACAACTCCTCAAGTGATGTGATTTTTTCTTCGATACGCCTATGGATACGGTAGCCACCAAGGCTGATTATCAACAAAGATGAAATAGCAGCCAAAACAAGCGACCAATGTACCTGTTGGAAATTTGAAATAAGCCAACCCGTGAGACTTATCATGGTAGCGATCAAAATTCCTAGCCAAAGCTTCAAATAGGCAATCTGCTCTTTTGCACGGTCAAGTTTTGACATTTATCCTTTTCCTCTCAAAAGCCAATTATACGCGAACAGCGGTAAATTTGGGTAACAATATAGCTGTCGGAGGATCAAGATTTTGCTCATTTTATTTATTCGACGCAATACGCGGAATACAGCTATTGCGCCTTACCACGTTTCTTTCTTCTGAGTCTGCTGTCTGCCAAGTAGACTATGCCGGTGCTGAAAAGGAGTATGGTGGCTGGTTCTGGGACAGAAAAACTGGAGGTGATAGCTATGTTATCTATCTCAGTAGCATTAAACGTAGTTCTTACCATAAACCATGAAATTGATGAGTAATCAGAACCAGAAAAATTAATTTGTTCATAAGTTTCAGGCGAGAATGGAAGCTCAAAATCGGTACTAGTTTTTGACGTTGACAACCATCTGGGTTGAGTCGCGTTAGTTGCAAAATCAAAACTATTTAAGTTAAAACTTGATCCATCTATCATTGTAAACATCATTGTTGCGTTAGTACCATGAAAGTATAAGCCGTTGTCGCCAGCCACTGATAATGGGGTTCCTATAACAGTAGATGCAGCATTAGTAACGGTTACTTTCATGCCATTTTCGCTATAGCTTAAACCAGAGTCTAACGCAGCACCTGGAGTATCAAAAGTCATCGTTAGCGCATTGGCGCTGGACGTAGCTATTAGCAATGCTAGCCCGACAGCAATAAATGATAGTTCAATGGATAATTGTTTCTTCATCTTGTATCGCCTCTCGTTGAAAAAGGCGGGACTACCCCGCCTAACGACCCCGTTCAGCCGCCCGCGCGGAATGAACCCGAAAAATGATGCCAAACGTCCACGCGGGTCGGCTGGAACGGCGGGTTAGGCTGGTTGGCAGTGAGACAAGGCCGAGGGGTTCATGGATTTTGCTCTATTTATCCATTCGGCGCAATACGCGGAGTATCGCTATAGCGCCCTACGGCCCTAATAAATTGCGTCATAACCTTTCTGTGTAAGCAAATAAGTATCGCTCTGTTTTTCAATAATACCTTCAGT
>CAIYXP010000232.1 GCA_903930145.1 uncultured Methylococcaceae bacterium | reverse complement strand
GGGAGGAGCTCAATGGCGGGGTCGGATCGGCGGCGGGCGGCAAGGTCTGTCTCGGCTGAGTTATTTTAGGGATCGGCAATTTTACTATGCCGGGGAAAATGTTTGATGGAAATCACCTAAGGACGAAAGCAACCGCTGGGGAATCAAGAACCAAGAAATCGCCGCCGGGGCGGAGGCGGTGTTCAGATTGTCGGGGCCGGAAGCCGCCGCACGATGGCTGCAACGCTGGCGGCCTTTGGATGCCGTCTTGCGCGCCACCCGGGATTTAGCCGATGCCATCGCCGCCGACATCCCCGCCGCCCAGCAAGGCGAATTGTATCGAACTCTACGCCCCCATCCCTTGGCGGCAGTCCTGTTTCTGGTTGCCTTCCATCGCCGGGGCCAGCCGCCCGAACGGTGGCTGGTCGAGGCTGTCGCCGATTCGGTAAATAGTTATGCCAGACTCAACCGCCATCGTTTTTTTCATTACGACTCCTTCTCTAACCATGACAACCAAGCCATGCGCGCGGCCTTGGGGGTCGAGTTTTGCGAACTGCTGGCAGTTTATGGCCTGCCTGCGGATCGGATCGCACGGCTGGCCGAGCGCACCTGTGCCCTAGAAGCCGACTCTTTCGTGCCATGGGATGCGTCCGACGCCAACCGCTTTGATCCGCAGCTTCGGATACTGGCGCTATTGGCCGAATTGGCCGAATTGGCCGAATTGGCCGAAAAGGAGCCGGACACGAAGGAACTCGAACAACGCTTAATCAAACACCATGAACGGGACAGCGAATCCGAGCGGGCCGAAGCGCGGCGGCGGTTTGTCGATCTCATAGAACCTCGCTTCCGGCTTTATCGGCTTCGTGCCAAAGCCTTGGTGCGAAGGCCAGCCGCCGCTGATTTGCTGCCGCGTTTACAAGAGACTTTAGGGAAAGGCGGCGGGGAACCTTGGCGCTATGGCCGAAACTTCGATTTCTATTACCAATACGCCGCTCCTATCGCCGTCGAGATGGCTTTGAACTGCCAAGGATCGCTGGATGCATTTCTTGATTCGATCACCGAGGAAGTCCAGCGTCGATTCAAAGGAGGCGCACCTTGGCGGTGGACGGATTTGGCCGAGCGGCTCATCGGCATGCCCGCGCATCGCCGCCGTGCCCTTGACTTGCTTGACAAGGCTGCAATTCAACTGTCGGAACACCCCACTAGCGGCCAAGATCATTGCGAGGCTCTTCTTCGCAGTGCGGCTATTGCGCAGCCCTATGATCCGACCATGGGCGCGGAGTTGTTCCGCCAAGCCATCGCGGTCGCCCGAGAGTTGAACGACGACCTTTGCGACCGGTTGGCGTACCTGGCACACACCGCCGAGGGGTTGCGCGGTTCACTCGACGAGGCAGAATCCCAAGCGGTCGCCGCCCGCTTGGCCCGCCTCACCGAAGCCACTCGCGTCTACGTGTCCGACGGTGATCGCTATCCTTGGGAAACCGTCTTTCGCGCCGTCATGGGTATTCATCCGCCTAGCGGTTTCGCCCTGTTCACGCGATGGGACGATCTCGATCACCTCAGCGTCCGTGGGAGCGTGGATGATCTGGCGCGGACAGGTCTTGCCCTCGGAATACTCAGCCCGGCAAGGGCATTGGCATTGCTGCGGCTGGGTTGGGATAACCAAGCGACGGCCAATATCTTTCCAAACGTCCTTGCCGCCGCACTGGAAAACGGTGGCCCGCGAACACTGGCCTTTCGCGGGCTGGTCAGGACCGTCAGCACCTGGGTACTGCGCGACCTCTCCCTCGAAGCTCGCCCGGACGGCGCGCACAGACTGCAACGCTGGTTGGCCGAACACGGCTGTGGGGATCTGACGGAGGGGCAAGCCTTGCGCGAATATCTAGCCTTTATTGCCAATCACCTGACCCGAGATGAAACTTCTTCCGACTATGGTGGGCGGCAGCGCGGGGAAAGCGAGTATGAACGCTTCGACTGGGATGCGTTCTTTGCAAAACACATTGGCACGGCGTCCACTCCTGAATGTTTGCCGCAATTCATCCAAGATCTCCGCGAAATCCACAACGGATATTGGCATCGCAATGAACTCTTCGAGCAAGTGCGGCAGCGCCTGCTACCCTCTGAACGCCCGGCCTACCTGCAAGCCCTGCTGGAACTGCCCGCCGAGCGGGTTTATTCGGATGAGTATCTTGGCGAATGGGAAACCTGTCTAAATACCTGGCATCATTCGCCAGCGGTTGAGGAGTGGACCGAAGCCGGCATGGCCGAACTGGCCCGGCGGCATTTGCCGACGTTGCTGGGATATCAGTTCAACGCCGACAAAATGTTGCAACGCTTCCTGCAACTGCCTTTCGTCAAGCCGGAACGGTGGCTGGATTTGCTCGGCCCGGCATTGGCCGAGTGGGTTGAACGCTTGGAAGCCTGGTCGCTTTACCTAATCGCCGGTGTCCTTTCCAGAGGATTCACGGTCGAGCAGCGCCATGAGTTGCTGTTGGACGCACTAAGCCAGGGTGAGCAGGCGATTGCACAGCGCCAACATAAGCCTTTGCCGCCACTGCCACGATGGGAACTGTACGGCGGCGATCTAAACCGTCCGCTGGCAATGTTCTTGTACACACTCTGCGGCCACCCGGACACTCGCATCCGCTGGTCTTGCCTTCACGCGCTACGGGCGATGGATCTGCAAAACGATCCGGCGCTGCTGGCCGCGCTGGTCGAACGCTTGGACGCGCAAGATGCGGGCGGCTTCCTGCCCGCAGTCACGCCTTTTTTCTGGATGTCGGCGCGGTCCTATTTGCTACTGTTCTTGGCGCGTTTCGCGCAAGAGCATGCCCAAGCCTTGTTGCCGCATCTGCAAACCCTGCTCGGCCATGCCCTGACCAAAGATTTTCCCCACGCCCAAATCCGCGAGATGGCCAAGCGGACAGTATTGGCAGTAGCGGATCAAATGCCAGAGGCACTGAATGCCGATACCCGACAGCGAGTCGAAGCGGTCAATGTGCCGTTGGAGACTGTGATAATCGAACCTGATGAATGGATAAGGGAGTGGAATGATCGGGAGCATGAAGGCAGCTTTAACTTCAACTCAATGGACACACTGCCATATTGGTACGCGCCTTTAGGGGAACGTTTTGGTTTGAGCGCCAGTGAGGTTGCCACACTAGCGGAACGGTGGATTTGCGATGAGTGGGGATTTTTTGGCCACCAAGCCCGTAAAACCCGACGCAAACACTGGGATTGGAACTTGACGAGCAACGATCACGGAAGTTTTCCGATCATAGAGGAACTGCAGCTTTACCTTGAATATCACGCCATGCATCTGGTTGCCGGCGGCTTGGTGGACAGTCGGCCTTTGAAATTGGAACACCCGGTTTGGGATTACGACCGATGGGAAGGCTGGATGGAAAACCACCTCCCCACCCGCCGACATGAGTGGTTGTCGGAGCTACGTGACCAGACGCCGCTGGAAGCACCGCTGCAAGGGCGTTTTGCCCCCTTGGAGCCATGGCTGACCCCGGCAATGCCGAAAGACTTCGATGCCTGTCTGGGATTGGATAGCGCTGGACCAATTGAGCATTTGATTGTGGCAGCAGAGGTGGACATTTACGGATCTGACCGGCGCGAACATCACCGTATCGAATCCGCCTTGGTCACGCCCGAAACCGCACACGCGCTGTTGCGGGCACTGCAATCCATTGGCGATCCTCACCCCTATCGAATCCCACCCGCTGGCGACCACCTGGAAATCGACGAACCCGGTTTTGAAATGAAAGGGTGGATTGGCTATGGCTCTAGCGTAAAGGAGCTAGATGAGCACGATCCCTTGTTGCATGGCATGGACACAGGGATGCCCTTTTTACCAGCGTCTACACAGGAAACATTGCGGCTGCTGCCAGACACCGCCGGAAAGTGCTACTTAGACCGAGAAGCGCCCGACCAAATGGTGGCGGAAACCACGGTATGGAGCGACCAGCCGGATTCGTCCGACCATGCAGAGTTCTCCAATGGCTGGAGGTTCAAGATCAACATCCGCCGCCTGCTACGCTTCCTAGCCGAGCGGCAGCGCTGCCTTATTTTGAAAGTTCAAATTAATCGGGAGAAACGCCGCCATGGCGAAAGCCACTACGAATACAAACCGCCGCCGGTCCTCCTCTACCTCCTCCATCCCGACGGACACCTCGAATCCCTGGAACACCACCATCGCCTTGGGGCGGAAGATCGTTGATGAACTCGGCCTAGCCGATAGCACCGACACTATCGGGCGCTGGCTCGCCCATTACCTGGCCGAGCAGATGGAACGGGCAGCCGCAGCAACTGGCGAAGAAGGCGAGGCTGCCCGACAGACTTGCATGGATATCATCTTGAGGCTATGGGCTCAGCGGCATCAATGGCCCTTGTCCAGTCCCCTCAACGCGGTGGCCGAGAAGCTTGAGGAGCTAGTCAATCCGAAACCCCGCTATTTTAACCCCAACCAAAGCCCACGCGAACCATGGCTTGAGATGCAAGAAAGTTTAGAAGAACTGCACCAGCGGGAGCAACGGATATGTTTGGCGGCGTGGATCGCCGAATTCGACCTCACGGGCGACCGCGAATATCTGCGGGATCATGCCGACCTGCTGACCGAGGAGGAAAAGGGCATCATGGTGAAGTTGGTTGAAATACAGGATTCCTTGGCGAAGGCGGATGCCGGATTTTGGGAGGAGCCTTGCCCGAAATACTTGGCCCTGAATGCCGAAGAGAAAAAGAAGTTCGTGTTTCGCCAGTTACGGATCGTCGCCCAGGCCCGCCGAAAAATCATTGGCTCGTGGTCGAAAGAGGCATGATTTGGGGTTTTATTTGATAACCCATGGACGCATAAGCCCTCCTTCGTTTATCCCACATTCTTGCCACCGATTTGTGTTCAAGGTCGATGTAGTCATAGATATGCACATCCGATTTGAACGCATGGAGGCGGTGTATCCGACCGGCGTATTGCTTCAAGCTGCCTTCCCAAGAAATGGGCATTGCCAAAATTAGCGTATTCAAGGGTGGATGGTCAAAACCTTCGCCAACCAGTGACGCTGTTGCCAAAAGCACACGCGGCGCGGACTCATCCAAGGCTTCAAGTTTTTCCGAGACTTCCGTTCGCTGCTTTTTCGTCATGCGGCCCTGAAGTACGAACAAATGGCCGATTTTTCCGGTTAGCTCTATCTCCAGCAGTTTGAGATGTTCGGTACGGTTGGTGAGGACGATGACTTTACGCCCGTCGGCGTAGGCGGCCATAACATCGGCAACGATTGTCGCATTCCGATCAGGGGCTTGAACCAGTTTTTTGAAGACATCTTGAATCCCGGCTGATTCCGGCAAATCGATGGCGGTATTTAGAAACCGAGGGCGAACTTCTTGGATGACCGATAGGCTTTCCTTTCGCCCGGCTTGATAGCGAATGGGGCCACATTGCATGAATATGATCGGGTGCTTGCCGTCCCTGCGGACGGGAGTGGCAGTCAACCCGATTACGTAGCGGGCTTTTGCGCTTTTCATGATGGATTCGAAGGAAAGGGCCGATAGATGGTGGCACTCATCGACAACGATATGACCATAGTTTTCAGTGCGATGTGTTTCGCATAGTTCTCAGCACAACCAATCACTCTCGGAATATTCCAGACGGGCATCCGCATGGCTTGGGCGCGGTAGAATTCAGGATTTTGGAATGCCGCCAGGCGTATCAGCCGATTGGCAAGCGGTTGCGACAGTTCATCCTTGATGAAGAATATCTGGTTGGCAAGCGTTATGGTCAACCGCTCGGGGATAAAAACATCATGGCTTGAAGCGCATCGGATTGAGATACCAAAATGTTATACTGCTGCCTATAGCCCCGAAGACAGCTCCGCGTATGACCGTTACCAAATCAGGATAATCCAAATGAATCCAATAAGGTAAAGCTTTTGCGACACCAAATCCAATAGCTCCACCAATAGTCCATCCTATAGCCACTGCCAATATTTTTTTCAGTCTATATGTTGGTTTATATATATCTAAAACATAGCCTGTTACCAATCCACCTATAGCCCCGCCTGTGGTTCCGCTGATGACCGCACCTATCATACTGAAGTGAGGCGATAATATACGTCCACGATCGGCAGCAAGAAAATTCAAATTTGAATAATCTATAAAAGCCTCTGAAATATCTCCAGAAATATACCATCCTATACCCCATCCAATAGCCAATATAATTATTTTTTTAACTGAAAACAACGGTTCATAAATACGCAATATATACCCTATTGTTAATCCACTAATAACTCCTGATATCATATAGTGGAAAGTAAAGTTAAAGTCAAACATTTTCATTATAATCAAACCAGCAATATCGCAGATAGCCCATCCAATGGCAATTAGAAAAATAAACGTTATTGTTCCAAGATTTTTGTTATAAATTAATGTCTCAAGTTTAGATAATAGCTGTTCCAATTTTAAACGGGGAATAGCGATCTTCTGTATTTCTACTGTTGACTGTAGCGAATCTTGCTGATGACTAAGGATAGACGTAATGTCCTTTATCAGTTTTTTGAATTGTGGATCTGCATCTGAACCATTCCATGAAGATAAGTTAGCCGTCTGTAACCGGCGAAAGGCTATTGGGATTGGCGCGTCATCAATCAATATCGGGATAAGGCATCTTCGATCATATCCTTCTTGGGCTTCCGTTTTCACCCATGGTGATTTGATAGACTGCTTTGACCACACCACCACTACACAACCTGAATTCATCAGTTCTTCCTCTATAACATCATCATATTCCCTACCCGTTGGTATTTCACGATCAAACCATACGGACCAACCTCCGACTTTAGAAAGCATATCAGCCAAGTGATAAATGCGTTCTTTGTCTTGACTTGAATAACTGATAAAAATGTTTGCCATAATTTTTTCTGCTATTTTATGCTTCGTTTGTTAGTATTCTAAATCTAAGTGGTATCAGCCATTGCACGAATATCTTTCAAGAACCGATACCTTATGAAAGGTTCACCCGGAAACGACTCAAAACCAAGATGGGCATAGAAATTTTTGGCATCGCTGTCTTTCGCATGGACGAGCAAGGCACGGACACCGGCGATGTCGGCCACTTGGAGGGTGCGGCGAATGGCATCCGCCACCAGCGCGACACCCAGTCCCTTGCCTTGCCAGCGTTGGTCCACGGCGAGTCGGGCAAGTAGCAGAATGGGGATGGGATGGCGGGGAATGCCCTTGGCGAGCCGTTCCGGGGCATCGGCAAAATTCACATTGCCTACGACTAGGGTGTGGTACCCGACCACGCAATCCCCGACTGCCTCGACATAAGTCTGCGAGACATTGGCCCGTTGCCCAGCTAACGCATGCAAGCGGATGAAATCGTTTAATGCCAAGTTGCCGCAATCGAAATCGCTTGTGTCATGTTGCTTAGCCAGTTTGGCGATGCGGGGCTTTTCCGACATGCGCTGCGCGTCAATCCAGACAAGTGGGTTCGTTCAACAGGCGTTCCATTCGCGCATGGCGGCGGGGTGGCGAATCCAGCGCTTCCATGAAGGCTTCCCACTGCCCGGCATCCAACATGAAGCGCGAGCGCTCGGCCAGCACCGCACTGGCCGAATTGAGCGCACTTTCCAGCACGAACTGGCTGATCGAGGTGTGCCGTTCCTTGGCGGCCTGTTGCAAAAGTTGCTTGGCCTCCGGCGTAATGCGGATATCCAGTTTTTCAGAGCGGTTGGATGGGGCTGGCATGGTTGTTCAACTCTACGAGTAAATGGAGTTACATCATTGTAATGACAATGACCAGACAATAATACGATTATTGTAAAAATCAATTCCCCCTCGGCATCCCATATCCCAAACTATGCATTGCTTGACGGAATCGCTCCTCTGCGTCTGGTTTGACGGCGAAATGGGTTGGCCCTACCCGCTGGCTGATTGATTTGGCCTGCTCATGCGTGGCGATCAGTTCGGCTATGGCTTCATCCTGGCATTCGATCAATAGCACTGTCCCGGTGTTTTTCAGGGCGTTTGCCTGTTGACTGGTTTGGGCAAGAAAGCCTTCGACCGTTTCCGGCAAGCCTTGATCGTCGCGGGCTGTCAAAAAGTCGCGCAGTTCGGCAATCCGCTGTCCCCGTTCGACGGATTCGAGAATTTTGCCGCGATCCAGCCGCCACAGGGTTTCCGAGTTTCGTTCCGCCCACGTGCCTAGGAATAAGCCTTCTTCCTGCGTCGGGCTTCCCGACACGACGCTGACATGTAGGCTGGGCAGCACTTGCAGGACGGTCTTTGTTTGCGGACGGCTGGGCTGGTAGGTGTCCGCAAGCCCTAGGCAATAAGCCCCAAGCGGGTTGAGGCGAAAATACATCAAGCCGTCATAGCCACTGAGAAAATCGAGTTCGTCCACGCCCCACAAAATACCAAAATCCCATTCTGCTTCCCAAGGCTCAATATAGGCGACATCAATTAGCCCCAACGTGGCGGCATACTCGAACAACAGGCAAGCCAGATAACGTTTCTGCAATATATGCCAATCGTGAAAGCCCCAATGCCCAAAGCTGCCGTATTCGACATGGGCAATGTACAGATCCCATGGTTCGCGGGTGATTTCGAAATCATGCCCATTGGCCTTCATGTAGCGGGAAAAACCCTCGAAGTTGATCCAAGCACCCGGCGGGCATTGTTTCAGGGAGGCTTCGATTACCGCGCGGCGGCCCGCGGCGGAAGTCATGGAGCGCTTGCCCTTCCCGGTTTGGCCTTTGATGGCATCAATCCGGTTGAATTCGTCGAATTGCTTGCCCTTCATCCAGCGCTGCCAAATTAACCGCAGGGTTTCGGCGACTGGCTTGCCAAGGGCGGCGCGGCCCGTTTTGGTGAGGGCGAGTTTCTTGCCATGCAATTCCGCCAAGCCAGCCGTTTGCAACAACAGCGGCCAGGCAAACGCCTTGATCGGGCCAATAGAATCAACCCCGTCAGGGGAAATCGCTTCGGGCGGGTAAAAATCACCTCGATTGAGCCTATTGCCAAGTTCACGCAAGGCCGCAGCACCGGGCAGATAGGTCTTGTCGCTGACGGCAAGTTTGCCTTGGTCGATCAGGCGCAGCATGACCGTCAGTTCGGCGAGTGCGTCAACTTCGGTGTCTCGCCGAATCAAAGGGATTTCGACGGTGCTGACATTGACCTTGGGCGGTTGGGCGGGCATTGTGTTGACCCCACCGAGGTCTATAAGAGTGATGCCTGGGTCGTCCTCCTGCCACTCGTGTTCCTCGTCTTCCATCTCAACATAATCAGGCAATTCATCGACCAAGGGCAGTGGCGAGGCTGTGGGCTTTTTGACAAGGCTGGCCAAGCGCCGATTTAAATCTTCTGGAACGTAGCCGCTGGCCGCGCTACCGTAGGTGCTTGCAGGATGAATGAACAAGCGCAGTACGGTGGGTGTTGCCCCATAGCCTCTGCCTTCTTTCTTGTTTTCAAACAACGGCAAGACACCGTATTTGACTTTGAAGCGGGATGCGTTGAAATAGCCATCGGCAGAATAGATCGTCTCCGCAACGGCCAGCTTTTGTGTTTCGTCCAGTTTTTCCCACAGTGCCTTTAGCTTTTCACCACTGAGGCCGTGTTCGACGACTGCAATCAAATCCGCTTTGCGAGTGGCCTTGGTTCCGCTTGGCAATAGGTTCAGCAGTTCTTTAAGCTTGTCGACCGTCAACAATTCCAGCGCAGCGCGCAGATCGGGGATTTCAGGGTTGTTATATTCTCTTGCCATAGTGGGGTCGCATTGGTGATGAAGAGGCTATTGTGCCATGCATTCCGTTGGGCCAAAACGGTTGCTTTTCCTAAAAGCCCAAGTTTTTATACACCTGATAAGTGCATGGCAAATGTATAATATTACTCTACCGCAAGAACGACCACCTTGAAGCATCCATAGGATCTTCGGTTGAACACTCCCGGTGTCGGCTCTTGGCCGGAATGAAACCGAACCGATCATTCAGATTTAACTGAAATCAACCACACTCACACTACTCCAATCCAACTCACTTGCCGTTTAATCAAGCATCGATATTGTTAGTGACACTTTTCTGCGCCAGCTTATGTGTTCCTTTGGGGAAGAGTCGGTGTAATTTTGGTGTAATCGGGGCAAGAAAAAACTAGAATTTAAGGGAACAATAGGGAATTTTATGCAGCAATTAAATGCCGTCTTTGTTATATATATCATGATATTATGAACATTCGGGAAGAAGTGGGAACTCATGCCTTAAATACTCATAATCCCTTGGTCCGGGGTTCAAATCCCTGAGGGCCCACCATAAAAAACAAAGGCTTGCATGATGATAAATCGGCAAGCTTTTTTTATTGGTGCTAAGCCAGTGCTACGCATTTTCAAAATTTTCTGTTATTTCACAGCGTCATTTCTTTATATTGGCAGTTGTGTCCGTCATAATGACACTGTTTACCATTTTCCTGGCCTTCTGCAAGATTTCAATGCCTTTTCCGAGCATTTTTACGAATTACAGGCTTGTTGTTTCTCGCCAGTCCGATTTAAGCCATTGTCTTGCGCTTTTGGGAATGTGCGAACCACTTTTTTTGCAGATTTCAACTTGATGGTCGTCTTTGCTTGAATAAAAACATTAGGAACCATGGATCATTCCGCCCACAATAAAATTGTTTCCTTCATCTGGGGCATAGCCGACGATGTTCTTCGCGACTTGTTCAGGCGCGGCAAATACCCTGACGTAATCCTTCCCATGTGCGTGCTTCGCCGTCTGGATGCCGTGCTGGAGCCGACCAAGCAAGCGGTGCTCGAAATCAAGACGCTGCTGGACAATGCGGGTATCACCGAACAGCGGGCCGCGCTTTGCCAAGCTTCCGGGCAAGCCTTTTACAACACCTTTAAATATAACCTAAGCGACCTCGCTTCGCGGTCGAGTAGACAGCAACTACGCCAAGATTTTGAAGCCTACCTTGATGGCTTTTCCCCCAACGTCCAAGACATCCTCGACAACTTCAAATTTCGCAATCAGATTCCCACGCTTTCCAAGGCGGATGCCCTCGGCACCTTGATTGCCAAGTTCCTAGACCCGGAGATTAACCTCAGCCCTAACCCGGTGTTTAACGGCGATGGCTCGGTAAAGCTTCCCGCCATGGACAATCACGCGATGGGAACCGTCTTTGAAGAGTTGGTGCGCAAGTTTAACGAAGACAATAACGAAGAGGCCGGAGAACACTGGACACCCCGTGATGCGGTCAAGTTAATGGCGAATCTTGTCTTTTTGCCGATAACCGACCATCTGCGTTCAGGCACTTACACACTTTACGACGGTGCTTGTGGAACCGGCGGCATGTTGACCTTGGCTGAGGATGTCATCCGGCAATTGGGCGAAGAGCGTGGTCAAGACATCCGCACCCGGCTTTATGGGCAAGAGATCAACCCGGAAACTTACGCCATCTGCAAAGCGGACATGTTGCTCAAAGGCGAAGGTGAAAATGCCGACCACATTGTTGGTGGAGCAGAACATTCCACCTTGTCGCATGATGCATTCCCAGCGATGGAGTTTAACTTCATGCTGTCCAATCCGCCGTATGGCAAAAGCTGGAAAAAGGATTTGGAAGACATGGGCGGCAAGGACGAGATGCGCGATAGGCGCTTCAAGATCAGCCATGCGGGTGAAGCCGACTATTCCCTGATAACCCGTTCCAGCGATGGTCAGATGCTGTTTTTGGCGAATATGGCCTATAAGATGAACCATGGCACACCCTTGGGCAGCCGCATTGCCGAAGTGCATAACGGTTCTTCGCTGTTCACCGGCGACGCGGGCCAAGGCGAAAGTAACATTCGCCGCTGGATTATCGAGAACGACTGGCTGGAAGCCATTGTTGCCTTGCCGCTGAACTTGTTTTACAACACTGGCATTGCCACCTATATCTGGCTGCTGACTAATCGCAAGCCCAGCCAGCGCAAAGGCAAGGTGCAATTGATTGATGCCAGCTTTTGGTTCAAGCCCTTGCGCAAAAACCAAGGCAAGAAGAATTGCGAACTGGCCGAAGAAGACATTCGCCGCATTTGCGATACCCACTTGGCCTTTGCCGAAACCGAGCAATCTAAGATTTTCCCCAACGCGCACTTTGGTTATTGGAAAGTCACCGTCGAACGACCATTGCGCTTGCACAGCCAGCTTTCGATCAAAGCGATTGAATCCCTGCGCTTCGCCTCCGGTGACGAGGACATCCGTGCTGCACTGTATGACGAATTTGGCGATGCGCTGGTCGAGGACTTTGCCCATGTCGAAACTGAACTCGAAAAACGGCTTGCCGAGTGGGGCAGTGGCGACGAAGACGAGGATGCCGGCGAAGGCGCAACCACAAAAAGAATATTGCCCGAAAGGTTAAAGAGGAAACTGCTTGACCCGCGAACCTGGGAGCGCGATGCCAAGCTGGTCGAAACCGGCCATGCTTTACGGGAGGAATTGGGGGGCGGATTGTTTGAAGACCACAACGCATTCCGCGAGTGGGTGGATGATGCGGTTGAACGGCTGGTGCTCAAGCTCAGTCCACCGGATAAGAAACTGCTGTTACGCGCCGTCAGTTGGCGCGAAGAAACCGCCCCGCCGGTCATCGCCAAAATTCACAAACCCGGCAAGGCCAAGCCAAATCCGCTGTATGGCCTTTATCAACTGCCCTCGCCTTCTGATGGTGGAAAAACCGACTCGATCTTTAAGACCGAGTCGGTTTACAGCAAAAATTCCCTTGTGGAATACGAACCGGACAGCGAACTGCGCGACACCGAACAAGTGCCGTTATTGGAACCGGGCGGCATCGAAGCCTTTTTCCGCCGTGAAGTGCTGCCTTACACGCCTGACGCTTGGATCAAGGAAAACGCCACCAAAATAGGCTATGAAATCTCCTTCACCCGCGAATTCTACAAACCGCAGCCCTTACGCACCTTGGAGGAAATCCGGGCGGACATACTGGCGGTGGAACAGGAGGCGGAAGGTTTGTTGGATGACTTGCTCAAGGGGAATGAGGCATCTGATGAGTGAAAATATACCCATCCCAGCATCTTCCTCTGGTTCCCACGCTCCAGCGCTCATCGTTATACATTACTCGCGCCGAGCCGAAAATGCCGTCATTCCAGCAGGGATGCAGGAATCCAGTGCCATGGACGGTAACTCGCCGCTATGTAAGTGTTTGATTCAAGGTACTCGCCAACCCGCAGATTCACCTCCCTGTGACTGGATTCCGGCAGTCCATGCCGGAATGACGGGCTTCCTGCATTTGTGTATAACGATGAGCGCTCCAGCGTGGGAACGAGAAAAATTTCTGTTCTACCCGGTCGAAGATGGGCAGACAAAGCTGCAAGTGCGCTTACATGAAGGAACGGTATGGCTAACGCATCGCTTATTGGCAGAACTTTACCATGTGTCTGTTCCTACCGTGAATGAACATCTGCAAGGCATTTTCAATGAAGGCGAGCTTGATCCGATGGCAACTATTCGGAAATTCCTAATAGTTCAAACCGAAGGCACAAGGCAATTTAAAGGCAACTATCCGGCAATCCCGGATAGTTCAAGTAGCGAAAGGTGCGCGATGCGAACTCTACAAGTATTACCTGTATTTAAAGAGCGCAACGTCCTAGGCCATGCCGGACACATCACCCACGACATGGCGCAAGACCGGGCAGAATTCGAATATGCCAAGTACGAGGCCGAACGGCGAAGAATCGAAGCCAGTCAACCCAGTTCCGATTTTGACCGGGTGGTGGAGGAAACCCGACAACTTGCCAAGCAGGCCAAACCTAGGAGTAAGAAAACGTGAAATTGGGGGGGTATGGGGAATACAAGGATACCGGGCAAGCGTGGCTAGGCGAGATTCCGGCGCATTGGTACATGGGGCCAGGGTTTTCCGCATTTAGGAAAAAGCATGTCAAAAATACCGGTATGCAAGAGAAGACTGTGCTTTCTTTGAGTTATGGCCGAATTGTAGTAAAGCCACCTGAAAAACTCCACGGTCTTGTGCCTAGTTCCTTTGAAACTTATCAAATTGTTGAACCCGGCGACATTATCATTCGTTCCACTGACCTTCAAAATGATTGGAATAGTCTTCGTATAGGTTTAGTCAAAAATCGCGGCATAATCACTTCAGCTTATATTTGCTTAAAGACAACAGAAAAACTTCTCCCAGAATATGGCTATCTGGTTCTTCATTCCTTTGACCTCATGAAAGTGTTTTTGGGATGGGTTCTGGTCTTCGCCAAAATTTGGATTTTTCCGATTTCAAGCGAATGCCCGTCTTCATCCCGCCACTAGACGAGCAAGCCGCGATTGTCCGCTTCCTCGACCATGCCAACCAACGACTGGACAAGGCCATCCGGGCGAAGCGCAAACTGATTGCGCTGCTGAATGAGCAGAAGCAGGCCATCATCTACCACGCCGTGACCCGTGGGCTAGACCCCAACGTGCCGATGAAGGATTCGGGGATTCCTTGGCTGGGGGAGATTCCGGCGCATTGGGAAGTGAGGAGAAACTCATGGTTGTTTGACGAACGAAATGATCGTGGAAAATTCGGTTTACCCATATTGATTGTTTCATTGAGGACGGGAGTTACTGAAGGCTCAGATAATGATGAAGATGGAAAGCCCCGACGCCTCATAGAAGAGATAACAGCTTATAAACTTGCAGAGATTGGTGACATAGCATACAACATGATGAGAATGTGGCAAGGCTCGGTTGGTGTTCTAAAAGTTACCGGTTTAGTAAGTCCTGCTTATGTCGTCGCTCGCCCTAGAAATGGTGTATCTAGTGATTACTATGAATTACTATTCCGAACAGATGCTTGCAAAGGCGAAATAAATCGTAATTCCCGTGGCATAGTATTTGATCGAAATCGGCTCTACTGGGATCAATTCAAACGGCTTTACTTGCCGGTTCCGCCCTATGCTGAACAAAAGAATATTGTCAGGAATATTGAATATTCTGTGGCTGACCTAAATACCATCATCACCCGCACCGAACGCGAAATCTCCCTCCTGCGCGAATACAAAACCCGCCTGATCGCCGACGTGGTGACGGGCAAGCTGGACGTGCGCGAGGCGGCGCGGCTGTTGCCCGAAGACATCGGCGAACCTGAAACGCTGAATGATGCCCAAACGCCGGAAGCCGAAGACGGCGAGGAAGACTTGACTCTGGAAGGCAATGGCGAAGCCTAATGCCGTGCGGTATTATTGCGCCATGATGTTACGCCCCGTAGGCCGGAATAAGCCCGTTCACGGGCGTTTCCGGCATAAGCTCCCGGACAAATGCCGCTTACTTCGCCGGAAACGCCCGCCAAGGCGGGCTTATTCCGGCCTACATCTGAGCTTCAACGGCGTAATGCGCATCAAGAGAGTAAATATGCTGGCAAAACGAGAAATCCCGTTGGCGACACCGGGTGAAATACTACTTGAAGAGTTTCTAAAGCCTTTAGGTGTGACACAGCAACGCTTGGCGCTGGAAATTGGCGTGTCGAGGCGGCGCATCGGCGATATTGTCGCTGGCAAATCCGCCATAACAGCCGATACCGCCGCCCGGCTAGGGGTGTTTTTAAACATGGAGGCTGAGTTTTGGCTAAACCTGCAAACCCATTACGACCTCGTTAAAACCCGTGGGGCATTGGCTGAACGACTGGCGGGGATTCATCCTTTTTCCATGTCAGCGTGTTGAAGCATGACGACTGACCGCTCCCTCGATTATCTTACCGGCTTAGTGCGGGAACTGTGCAAGCTGCCGAGGGAAACCGAATGGGTGGAGTTCAAGGAGAACAATGCCGAACCAAAAGAAGTGGGCGAATATATCTCAGCCTTGTCAAACTCTGCTGCGTTGGTCGGCAAGGCTTTCGCCTATTTGGTTTGGGGTGTTGATGATAAAACTCATCAGGTGGTTGGCACATGCTTCTCGCTGGCAACCGCCAAAGTAGGCAATGAAGAATTGGAAAACTGGTTGCTACGTTTGCTCGCGCCGAAAATCGATTTCCACTTTTTTGAGTTCACGATGGATGGTTTGCCGATTGTGTTGCTCGAAATCGGGCGAGCCTTTCGCCACCCGGTGCAGTTCGAGGGCAACGAGTTTATCCGGGTTGGTTCTTACAAAAAGCGCATCAAAGATTTCCCAGAAAAGGAACGTTCGCTGTGGCGCATTTTCGATCAAACTACATTTGAGGAAGGAATAGCCGCTGAACGAGTAAGTAGTGAAGAGGTGCTTAAGTTACTTGATTATCCCGCGTATTTCGATGTTCTGAACCTACCTTTACCAGAAGGGCGGAAAGGAATCCTGCAAGCCTTGCAATCGGACGAGCTAATTCAATCAAATGAAGCCGGGAATTGGAATATCACCAATTTAGGCGCGATTCTTTTTGCCAAACGGCTTAGCGATTTCCGTTTATTACGACGCAAAACCGTTCGAGTCATTCTTTATCAGGGTAATAGCCGCTTGGAAACGCTTAAGGAGCGCGAGCTTGCTATGGGTTATGCCAATGGTTTTGAGGGTTTGATTGATTATATCAATGGACTTCTGCCTTCCAATGAAGTCATTGGGCAAGCATTGCGTAAAACGGTGGTTATGTATCCAGAACTCGCAGTGCGTGAGTTAGTTGCCAATGCGATTATCCACCAAGATTTTTTGGTTACTGGCGCGGGGCCGATGGTGGAAATATTCGAGGATAGGATGGAAATCACGAATCCTGGTGCGCCGTTAGTGGATACGAACCGCTTTCTGGATACTCCGCCCAAATCTCGCAATGAAGCCTTGGCTTCATTTCTCCGCCGTATCGGTATATGTGAGGAACGAGGTAGTGGAGTGGACAAGGTGGTTTCACAGACTGAACTTTACCAACTGCCAGCACCTGTGTTTGAGGTATGCGGCGAGAATACCCGTGCCATATTATTTGCCCATCGCCCATTGAGCAAGATGGACAGGTCAGATCGGGTGCGAGCCTGTTATCTTCATGCTTGTTTAAAGTATGTTAATCGGAATTACCTGACGAATTCTTCAATTCGCGAACGGTTTGGAATCGAGGTTGAAAACAAGGCCATGGCTTCGCGGCTGATTCGCGACGCGGTGGAGGCTGGGGTAATCAAGCCCCACAGTGAAGATGCTGCACCCAAGCTGCGCAAGTACGTGCCAGAATGGGCATGATTTTAGTTGACGGGTAGTTGACTGGCGGTGGTTTAGGATGGGATTTCAGTCAATAAATATGAAAAAAATCAGCTAGTTTTATGAAATTGGTAGTTGACGGGTAGTTGATTGCCTAGGATGTTGTGCAACTGTGAACCTTGTACAGATGGCGCTAATAAAGCAACACTAGGCGGGTAGCATGAACTCGGCAATGATGAGTGCGAAAAATATTTAAGAGAGAAAACGAAGTATGAGCAACCGACCGGCTATCCCAAAATCAATTCAGGAGGAACTTCTAGGCATCGGTGCGCGTGTTGTTGCGAGCCGGTTGCTCTGGAAAAAGCCCATATCATCCCGTGGTGTGCAACTCAAGATCACAGCCTTTCCAACTTACTTTTTCCATGACGGCGTGTTGAAGCATGACGACTGACCGTAACCTTGGCTGTATCATCACCTTAAATCATCTGCATCGGAGGTCACTTGAATGATTGCCCATGTATTAGACCGGCATATTGAAATCACGCCAGATTTGGCGGGAGGCGATCCGCACATTGCCGGACACCGCATTAAAGTGCGGGAAATTGTGGCTTGGCATGAACGCCAGGGTAAAAGCATTGACGAAATTTGTGCGGAGTACGAATTAAGTTTGGCCGATGTCCACGCGGCACTGGCCTATTATTTTGACCATCGTGAAAGCATTGACCGCGATATTGAAAACAGCGAAGCACTGGTGGCTTCGATGCGCAAACAAACCCCATCACTGCTTGAAATGAAATTGAACACACGGCGCAATGGCCAAGGTTTGATGTTGTTTTACCAAGTGCTGGAAGCCGAAGAAATGAACAATCATTGTGAGTTTTTATAGGGGCAAACATGACTACGGACACCAGTGAAAAGGGCCTTGAGGATTTGATTGTCACTGCGATGACCGGCACGGGCAAGGTTTCCGCCTGTTCAGCGGACGGCGCAAAAGAATCCACGGCGGCCTATGGCGGCACGGGTTGGATACTCGGCGATACCAAAGACTATGACCGCGAATTCGCGCTCGATCTGGCCCAATTGCGTACTTTCCTGAACGCCACCCAACCAGAAACCGCCGCCGCGTTGGAACTCGATAGCGCAAACCCCACCCGGCAAAAATTCCTCGCCCGCTTGCAAGCCGAAATCACCAAGCGCGGCATCGTGGATGTATTGCGGCATGGCATCAAGCATGAAAAGCACAACCTTGATCTGTTTTTCGGTACGCCCTCTCCCGGCAATGACAAAGCCGCTTTGCTATTTGCCGCCAATCGTTTCAGCGTCACCCGGCAACTGCGCTACAGCCGCGACGAAACGCGGCTTGCCCTTGATCTATGTTTGTTCATCAATGGCTTGCCGCTGATCACGTTCGAGTTGAAGAATAGCCTGACCAAACAAACCGTCGCGGATGCCATCCAACAATACCAGCGTGACCGCGATCCACGGGAGCTATTGTTCCAGTTCGGGCGTTGTGTCGCGCATCTGGCGGTGGATGACCACGAAGTTCGCTTTTGCGCTCACTTAAAAGAGCAATGGTTTCTACCCTTGAATCAGGGCTGGAATGATGATGCGGGCAACCCGCCGAATTTGGATGGCCTAAAAACCGAATATTTGTGGAAAAATCTGCTGAACCCCGCCAGCCTGACCGACATTTTGGAAAATTACGCGCAAATTGTTGAGGAGAAGAACGAGAAAACCGGCAAGAAGAAGTACAAACAAGTTTTTCCCCGCTATCACCAATTGCGGGTAGTGCGTCGATTGTTGGCTGATGTTGCGTTGATTGGGGCAGGCAAGCGTTATCTGATCCAGCATTCGGCGGGTAGCGGTAAATCTAACTCCATCGCTTGGCTGGCCCATCAGTTGATCGGAGTGCGCAAAGATGGCAAGGAAGTGTTTGATTCGATCATCGTCATTACCGACCGGCGCATTCTCGACAGGCAAATTCAGGCGACCATCAAACAGTTCGCCCAAGTCGGTGCAACGGTCGGTCATGCCAAGCATTCTAGCGATTTGCGCAAGTTTATCGAGTCCGGCAAGAAAATCATCATCAGCACGGTGCAGAAATTCCCGGAAATATTGGACGAAATCGGCGATGCACACCGTGGGCGCTCGTTCGCCATCGTTATTGACGAGGCTCATTCCAGCCAAGGCGGTAAAACCTCCACCGCTATCAGCGCGGCGCTGTCCGACCCCGAAGACACTGTAAACGACGCGCTGGAAAAACGCATGGCCGCCCGTAAGATGCTAACCAATGCCAGTTATTTCGCCTTTACCGCCACGCCCAAGAATAAGACACTGGAAATATTCGGCGAACCCGTTTCTGCCGCCGAGGGTAAAGTGAAACACCAGCCCTTCGATCATTATTCGATAAAACAAGCGATTCAGGAAGGGTTTATCTTGGATGTATTAAAACAGTACACCCCAGTGGAGAGCTACTATCGGTTGGTAAAGACGATAGAAAGTGACCCTGCATTTGACACTAAGAAGGCGAAGAAAAAACTTCGCCGCTATGTGGAAAGCCACGAACACGCCATCCGCTTGAAAGCGGAAATCATGGTGGATCATTTCCAAGAGCAGGTGCTAAGCTTGAATAAAATTGGCGGCAAGGCACGGGCGATGGTGGTGTGTTCGGGAATTGAACGCGCTCTCCAGTATTTCCATGCTTTCAAGGCGTATCTCGGTGAAATCAAGAGCCCATGGCAGGCTATCATCGCCTTTTCGGGTGAACATGAATACTGTGAGGTAAAAGTCACTGAGGCATCGTTAAATGGATTTCCAAGTAATCATATTGCTGACCGCATTCAAGAAGACCCTTACCGTTTTTTAATCTGCGCGGATAAATTCCAAACGGGTTATGACGAGCCGTTGTTGCACACCATGTATGTGGACAAGCTGTTGTCGGGCATCAAAGCCGTGCAAACGCTCAGCCGCCTGAACCGGGCGCACCCGAAAAAGCATGATGTGTTCGTGTTGGATTTCATGAATGATTCCGAAACCATCAAACTGGCGTTCTCTGACTATTATCGCACCACCGTCCTCAGTGAAGAGACGGACCCCAACAAGTTGCATGACCTGAAGGCAACGCTAGATGGCTATCAGGTTTATGCGCTGGAGCAGGTTAATACCTTGGTTTCAAGATACTTAGGAGGCGTTGAACGCTCACAACTCGACCCTATTCTGGACGTTTGCGTAGACGTCTACAAAGAGCAACTTGACGAGGATGGGCAAGTGGATTTCAAAGGGAAGGCCAAGGCTTTCTCGCGAACCTATGAATTCCTTGCCTCTATCTTGCCTTACTCTAATGCAGAGTGGGAAAAGCTTTCCATATTCTTGAATTTCCTTATACCCAAACTTCCTGCGCCCAAGGAAGAAGACCTCGCGAGGGGAATCTTGGAAGTGATTGATATGGACAGCTATCGAGTGGAAAAGAAGGCCATGCAGAAAATCCTGCTTGAGGATCAAGATGCCGAAATTGACCCAGTTCCGGTTAGCGGAGGAGGACACAAACCCCAGCCCGAATTGGACAGGTTAAGCAATATCCTGAAAACCTTCAATGAGCAGTTCGGAACCTTGTTCACCGATGCGGACCGCGTCGCCAAGCGCATCAAAGAAGATATTGCACCGAAAGTGGCCGCTGACCTTGCCTACCGAAACGCCAAGGAGAATACCCCAACCACCGCGAAAATCGAACATGACAAGGCGCTGGAACGGGTGATTGTCGCTTTGCTCAAGGATGATACCGAACTATTCAAGCAGTTCTTCCAAAATGAATCATTCAGGCGATTTGTGACAGATACAGTTTACTCGCTCACGAACGAATAACCGTGCGAATACTCATATGGAAAGAAGCGCTCACACTACCGACACTCAATCATTCTGCCAAGCTTCACGGCTTGACCTAGCTGAAAATGACAGTATTTGCACCTAGCCCCACAAAGCGGAACTGTGCCGTATCCCCTCCCCCTACCTTAAATCTGGTTTTTTTTTGCATTGTCTGCCTTCAACCATACCATCTAAGTATGAAGTATGGCTTCATGGCCCCGGGCTTAAGTTCTATCCCGTCTTCTAAGGGATAGTCGATATCTTCCAAGTCATGGAACCTTCGGCGACCTCAGAGTCTGGCTGGGCGGAAGCCGTCAGCCAACCGGTCGGATAAGGGGGCCAGCGCCGGACGCAGCATCATCCAGCCGGGATTGGCGGCATCCGTTTCGAACCGGCCGGTTACGATAACCGGTCGGCCCAGCCAGCGGGACAGGTCGGCGGGATTGTTAATGCGTGGATCACCGGTGGGATCGGCTTGGTTCAGCACCACCCCCACAAGTGCCAAACCACGGCGTTTGATCGCCTCCACTGTCAGTAAGGTATGGTTGATGGCACCCAGACAATCATTTGCCACCAATAGCACAGGCAGTGGCAGGATGGCGGCCAAGTCTGCATTGAGTACGCCTGATGCCAGCGGGGAATAAAACCCTCCGGCACCTTCCACCAGCAGGAAATCGGTCTCGGCCACACCGTTAAGACAAGCGGCCTTTAGATCATCCAAAACGATACGCAAACCGGCCAAGCTAGACGCCCTTTCAGGAGAAATGGGCGGTTCCAGCGGATAGGGACAGATGCGCTCCAAGGCTTCATCCGTGTTGGATGCGGCTTGGAGCGTCCGAGCATCCTCTGGCACGAGATGACCATCTTCTGGCCGACAGCCGGATTCCACTGGCTTGCGTGGGCGCACGATTTGATTACGCTCAGCGAGTAGGTTGGCCAAGGCGGCGGCGATCTGGGTTTTGCCGACGCCAGTGCCGGTTCCGGTCACGAATAGACCGCGTGGGATTCGTCTGTTCATCAAAAATAGCCCTCTTTCTTTTTGTCTTCCATTGATCCGGTCTGGTCGTGGTCGATCACGCGGCCTTGCCGCTCCGAGGTCGTGGCCAGCAGCATTTCCTGGATGATCTCGGGCAGGGTGGCGGCGGTGGATTCAACCGCGCCAGTTAAGGGATAACAACCCAAGGTGCGGAATCGCACACTTTTCATCATCGGATCTTCGCTTGGCTCCAAGGGCATGCGCTCGTCGTCCACCATAATCAGCACACCGTCACGCACCACCATCGGGCGTTCCTTGGCGAAATACAGCGGCACGAGCGGAATGTCTTCCAGATAGATGTATTGCCACACATCCAACTCGGTCCAGTTGGACAGGGGAAACACGCGGATGGACTCACCCTTGTTGATTTTGCCGTTGTAAAGACTCCAAAGCTCCGGGCGTTGGTTCTTGGGATCCCAGCGATGATGGCCATCGCGGAAGGAATAGATGCGTTCCTTGGCGCGGGATTTTTCCTCGTCGCGGCGCGCCCCGCCGAAGGCCGCATCAAAGCGGTATTTGTCGAGCGCTTGCCTGAGCGCCTCGGTTCTCAGGATGTCCGTATGTGTCTTGCTGCCGTGGGTGAACGGGTTGATGCCCTGCGAAAGCCCCTCCTCGTTGACATGAACGATCAAATCCAAACCCAGCTCGCGCGCCAACCGGTCCCGAAACTCGTACATTTCACGAAACTCCCAGGTGCTGTCGATGTGCAGCAGCGGAAACGGCGGCTTGCCGGGGTAGAACGCCTTCCTGGCCAAATGCAGCATGACGGTGGAATCCTTGCCGATGGAGTAAAGCATCACCGGGTTTTCAAACTCGGCAGCGACTTCGCGGAAGATATAGATGCTCTCCGCCTCAAGCTGTTTTAAGTGGGTCAGGCTTTGCAAACGCGGTATTGTCTTAGTGTTCATATCAGTCATGGGGTGAATAGGGCGGCTGAGGCTGAGCGTTTTAACCGGTCGTTGACGGCCCGCCAGGCTTCAGTCTCCGGTGGCGCTTCCGCCAGCAGCGCGTCGAATCCGGCGGTGTCGAGCAGGCGAAGGATGGCATACAGTTTTCGGGCGTAACCCACCGGCTCACCGGGCAAAAAAAACGGCTTCAGCGCCGGGTTTCGTGGAATATCATCTTGACCGGAACCGATGAAGATCGCGGCTGTTCGCATGCCGTCGAGCACCAGTTCATCGCCGCGCTGCTTTAACAGGGACAGCGGCCAGACCTCGAACCGCGTCAACGGCGCATAATGGGAGTCGAGCATGCCCGGCGCACGGATGCCGCCTGACGGGGCGGGCGCGATAATTTGGTCACCGAGGGCATCTTCAAGCGCTGACCGCGAAATGCAACCGGGACGCAAAAGCCTAGGCTGCGCCTCCGCCAAACTCAGGATGGTGGATTCCACACCCACGGAGCAAGGGCCGCCATCCAGAATCACGTCCACTTTGTCTTTCATCTCCTCGCGCACATGCCGAGCGCGGGTGGGGCTAACCCGGCCAAAGCGGTTGGCCGAAGGTGCCGCAACCCCGCCGCCGAAGGCTTCCAACAACTTCAGGGCCACTGGATGTCCGGGTACACGCAGCCCCACCGTATCCTGACCGCCAGTCACTTCCAAAGGCGCATGTCCACGCTTCAAGATTAAGGTCAACGGACCCGGCCAAAAGGATTCCGCAAGCCGGTAAGCCTTTTCGGGGATATCCCTCGCCCAAAAATCCAAAGTGCTGGGATCATGTAAGTGGATGATGAGCGGATGATCCGCAGGACGCCCCTTGGCTGCGAAAATCCGCCGCACTGCCAGCGGATCGGCGGCGTTGGCCCCCAATCCGTAAACGGTTTCCGTGGGAAACGCCACCAAGCCGCCAGCCCGCAACAAGCGTGCGGCGGCGTCGATGAGGCTGGGTGAGGGTTGTTGTGTCTTCATTTGGCTTCCATTTTCTTTTGCCGATGATACTCCGCCATCTCACGGCTCTCTTTGGCGGACAGTTCGAAATCGCGGTTCATTTTGGCTCATTGCTCGGATGTTGATGAGGATGAGGGTGTTGATGGTGACGAGGGTGATGAGGGTGTTGATGGTCAACATGACAGGCGTAAGCCTTGCCATCGACCTCACCATTGAACGAACCCGTGTGCCGGATGTGGTGCCACACAACATGGGTGGCCCCGAGCTTTTCGGCTTTCTCCAAAGCGCGATGCTTAGCGAGGCTTTTCCAATTGTGATGCTTGCCATATCCCGAGGAACCATTGACATTGCCAAGGAAACGGCAATGCTTCACGGCTTCATGATGGGCTTCATGGGGCAAGGCTAAAGCATCGCCTGCGTAAACCGTAGCGATCAGCACCAAAGCGGCGGCAAGAAAACGGGGGTGTGAATGAGACATTGAATACCTCCAAGGTTGTTGTTGTTGTTGTTGTTTGGGAGCTTAAAAGCAATAATTCGAAACTACTTAATTTCCTTTGATATTCCGCCAGTGGCAAACCACTTTGCCCCGACGGAAACGATCGTTCTAGCCAGTATTCCTCATCCCCGCCGCGATGGCGTTGATGGTCCGCAGCAACGGGGTCATCCAGGGTGTTTCCGCCGGACTACCGGCAGGTTGCGACCGCAGCCGCCGCAGCAAGCCAATCTGGATGAAGTTCAGCGGGCCGAGATAGGCTTCGCGACGGTGCAAGGACGCAGCCAGCACGGAGTCTTCGGCCAATAGCCGATCCGCTTCGGCGACTTCCAGTATCCAATCCACGGCGCACTGATGTTCGCGGGCCAACAGGCCATAGATGCGTCGGCCAGTCTCAGGATCGGCACACAAGCTGGCGTATTCCCTGGCGATGTTCATATCGGATTTGCTCAGTGCCATCTGGATGCTGCTCAACAGGTCGCGGAAAAATGGCCAGTCCCGATACATCGCCCGCAGCCGGTCCAAGCGCTTAGGGTTGTCGGCGCACCAAGCCGCTAGGGTGGCACCGATCCCGTACCATGCGGGAAAGGTCTGCCGCGACTGCGCCCAAGAGAACACCCAGGCGATGGCACGCACCGAATACTTGGAGCGGTCCTGCTGTTTGCGATGCGAGGGGCGGGAACCGATGTTGAGCCGGCCAAGCTCACCGACCGGTGTCGTTTCGTAAAAGTAATCGAGGAACCCAGCAGTGTGCTCGGTCAATTCCCGATAGGTATTCTCGCCAATACGCGCCAATTCTGCCATGACCGCTAAATCTTCCGGCTGGTCTTCGGCCACGGGGCGCACCAGACTCTGGCTCGCCTTGAGCAGGGCAGTGATGCCCATGGTCAGCTCGTAAACGGCGGTTTCCACGTTGTTGTAGCGATAAAACAGCATCTCGCCCTGCTCGGTGAACTTGATCTGCCCGCGCACCGTATCGGGCGGTTGCGCCAAGATGGCCTCATGCGTCGGGCCGCCGCCCCGTGCGACCGTGCCGCCCCGTCCATGGAACAGGCGGCAGCGCAGTCCCCGTTGATCGGCTATGGCGACGATTTGCCGCTGTGCTCGATAGAGTCCCCAGCGCGCCGCTAAAATACCGCCGTCCTTGCACGAATCGGAGTAACCGAGCATCACTTCCTGCCGCAGGCCGGATTCCCGCAGCAATTCCCGATAGACGGGGTGGTCGAACAGCGTGGCAAGCACCGCTTCGATATGATCGAGGTCGGCGATGGTTTCAAACAAGGGGCTGACCCCGATGTGGCAAAACCAATGGTCGTTGCGCTGTCCGACCAGACCGCACTGCGCGGCCAGTAGCATCACTTCGAGGACATGGCTGGCGGCATGGGTCATGGAAATGACATATCGGCCAAAACAGTCAGTGCCGATTTCGTCCCGCATGGCGGCCATGACCTCGAACACGGCTAGCGATTCACAGGTGCTTTCGGACAGCCCGGCGCGGTCTTCAACCAGACCGCCGGGCGCGGTAATGGCCTTGCTCAACAACTCCAGCCGTTGGCTTTCGTCCAAGGCCAGATAATCCACCGACCACGCCTTCGCCAAGATTTCAGCCACCGCTTCCGTGTGCCGCGCCGATTCTTGGCGCACATCCAGTTGCATTAGGTGAAAGCCAAAGGTTTCCGCGAGCCGGATCAGATCCTGCAATTCCAGTGATGCTATTTCCCTGTCCTCATGGCTGCATAGCGATGCGTGGATGAGCTTCAAATCCGCTAGGAATTCGGCTACGTCGCGGTATGCGACAGCGGCGGCGGGCTGGTGGAGACCTTGCCCGACGCGCATCAGGGTGCTTTCCATGCGGCATTTCATCAGCACCAGCTTATGCCGGTAAGGCTCTTGGAGATTGGGCTTTTCAACCGACAGGCCAGTGTCACCCAGCACCACCCGGTCGGCTTCGAGGCTGGCCAGAAACTCAGCCGTCGGCTGACACAGCCCATAGGAATGGGAAAGCTGCTGGCACAATTCCTCCAAGCGGCGCAGATACTCTTGCAAGAGGGTCTGCGCCTGCAACCGCAAGGCCAGCGCAGTGGCCTCCGGCTTGACGTTGGGGTTGCCGTCGCGGTCGCCGCCGACCCAAGAGCCAAAACCCAAGACGCTGGGAATGCGGACATGCCGTGCTGCGACTTCACCATAGACATCCCGCAAGGCGTTCTCGAAGTTGCGGTAAAGTCTCGGTGTGGCGTGGAATAAGGACAGAGGGAAATAGGACAGTGCGGTGTCGATCTCGTCCTCCACCCCCATGGGATGTAAGCGTATCTCGTCGGTCTTCCAACGCAGTTGAACCAAGCTACGCAGCCTAGCCAGGGTTTCCTGGCGGAAGTATCCGCGCAGTCGCGGATCGTTCAGCTTGTCATGGGTCAGGAAGATATTGCGCAATGTGCTTTTGATGGCGCGCCGTTTGGTTTCGGTGGGGTGCGCGGTCATTACCGGCAGATACAACAGTTCGTCGAGCATGGCCTGTAGCTTGGCGGGTGTCACCCCAGACTGCTTCAGTAGGAGTAGCGTGTCGTGGAACGACCCGGGCCAATAGTGGCCTCCGCGTTCGGCCTGGCGGCGGCGTGTGCGCAACTGGCAGGATTCCTCGGCGATATTGAGGAGACTGAAATGGATGTTGAAAGCTCGTACAACCTCGTCGAGTGCTTCGGGATTGAGTTGCTCGATGGTGTCGATCAGTTTTTGACGCCGGACCGGGCTGTCGTCGCGTTGAAGTCCGTTGAAATTGCGTTGCAATTGCTCCACCGTCTCGGCAAGGTTAGGACTTGCCTGGGTTTTCAATATCCCATGCAAAATCTGCGTCAGTTGGCGCAAGCCACCGCGCAGCGCCTCATCATGGGCGGGCGTGCTCTCAAGCCGCTTAGCGACGCCCCTTGGTGAGCTTGGGGGGGTGTCATGGACTCTGGCTTGGCGTAGGTACATGGCGTTGCTCCTTTTCAGGCATTAGTCGAGTAGCGATGATTCGTGCCCCAAGCGTGACGCTGGAACACACTGTGTAGGGTATCCCAATCGATGACCAGTTCTCCGCCTGCCGCTTGGAACTGTTTTTCCCAGTTGGCTAGCAAGTCCAGGCAGGCGTGGTCAATAAAGGTCAGGTCGTGGATATAGACATGAACATGGACATCGGGGCGCAGTGTCTCTAGGGCCGCCGCCAGTTGCGGCAGGCGCATGAAGGTGGCGGCCCCTTGCAGACGAATCACCACGCTGACGCAGGTGTACTCTGCCAGGCTTGTCGGGGTTTTTTCGGGGCGGGCTTTTCGCTGTTTGGTACTGGTGTCTGTGGCCTGTCTTTCCGTGATCGTTATTTCCAGGTGCGAGAATGAGTACAGCAGCCGGGCGAACGTCAGGCCGATTCCCACAGCAATCCCCGTCAACAGATCGGTCATGACCACCATGCCTAGGGTTGCGGCATAGATGCCGGCCTCCGCACGGTCTTGGCGCCAGAGAATTTTGGCAAACTGGAGCTTGGTCAACTTGATTCCCGTATAGACCAGAACTGCCGCCAGACTGGCGACCGGGATCAATTTCAGGAGACCGGGCAGCAGCGCAACGAAGGTGAATATCCAGACGCCGTGCAATGCGGCGGACAGTCGGGTTCGCCCTCCCGCCAACACATTGGCTGAACTGCGGACAATGACACCCGTTACCGGCAACACGCCCAGCAGCCCGCAGAGGATGTTGCCGATACCTTGGGCGGTTAGTTCCCGGTCATACTGGGTGCGTGGGGCGTGCCGCTGCATGGAGTCAACTGCCGTCGCGGTCAGCAACGATTCCGCACTGGCCACGAAGGCCAAGGACAGTCCCGCCAGCCAGATCGCGCCTTCCGTCAGCCGACCGAGACCGGCCAGCGTCGGCCAATTCACTGCGTCCAGCAGTTGCTCGGGTGCCGGAACGTATTTCAGATCCAATCCCGCCAGCCCCGCAGCGACGGTGGCGACGGCGACACCGATCAGCGGTGCCGGCAGCAGCTTTAGCTTTCTAGGGACAAAGGCGGTCCACAGCATGATCGTCGCGATCGTAAGCAGGCCGATCAGGGTCGCCGGCTGGTGCATCGGCTCCGACACGCCTTTCCACACCGCCAACGGCAGCGACCAAAGATTGATGATGCCGCCGAATTTCTTGCCGGTCCCCGGCGGTATATCGTCCACCATGACATGGAACTGCGAGGCGAAGATCAACATGCCGATGCCCCCCAACATACCTTGGATCAGGGCAGGGGAAACGGCGCGGAACACCTGGCCCAGACGCAGCAGGCCAGTCGCCAGTTGGATCAAACCCGCCAGCAGGACGATGATCCCTAAGCTCTCGAAGCCATGTTGCTGGATGAACAGGGCTACCATCACCGCCAGCCCCGCAGCCGGCCCGCTGATTTGTAGGGGGCTGCCGGACAGCGGACCTACCACGAGGCCGCCAATGATGGCGGTGATAAGCCCCACCGAAGCCGCCTTGTCCATGGGAACCCCGGAAGCGATGGCGATGCCCATGGAAAGGGGCAGGGCCACCAAGAATACAACGGCGGAGGCCAGTAGATCCTCCTTCCAAGTCGCGACTAGGCTCCCGCCTACAGAAGCCGCATGATGTGCAGAAGATTGGCGCATGCGTGAACCTCCCCCCTTAAATTTCAATGGTGGCTCGCTTGCGTTCCGGCATCGGCGGGCGTTGTCCGCCCAGCGGCAGGAACTGGCTGCTGTCCGGGGCGTAGCCGAACACCTCGCCAGTCTCGATCTTATAGACCCAGCCGTGCGGCTTGAGCTTGCCTTGGGCCAAGCCGGAGGCCACCACCGGATGGGTGCGCAGGTTTTCCATCTGCACCAACACGTTTTCTTGGATGGTGACGTTGCGCAGGATGAGCAACTCGCCCGGCTCGGTTTGTGTCAGCAGATTCGGGTTGACGCACGAGTCCGAGTAGGTGATGAACAGCGTCTCGGGCGATTGCCCTGCTGCCAAGTGTTCGAACAGTTCGCGCTGCGAGCCGAAAACCGTGGATTGGAACTGGTGTAAGCCATCTGTCAGCTTGTGCATGGCGATTCCTCGATAGTGTTGAAATAACTGATGTTACGCAGCCAGTTGGGTTGGCTGATAGCCTGTCAGTCGGAGCTTCGGCATCCCTGCCGGCCTTAAGGCGCTTGCACCGTAACATCGGTCCAAAAAAGCGCTGGCCTATATGGGCAAGATTTCACTGAACACATAAATCGACGCGCAGATTGCGCCGAAGGCTATGGCGGTTTTAGGCCACCTAATATTGTCTCTAAAGTTTCTCGCCGACTCCTCCACCCGGTTGGCCAGAGCCTTGGCTGCAAGGCAATACTGCATGACAGCCAAATTTGCCCAGCGCACCAGCTTAATCAAGAGATATATGCCCAACCCTAAGCCAGTGTAGGCAAGCACAAATTGGGCTTGGCGCGGTGTCAAACCGAAGGCGTTCTCTAGGAAATGCTCCACGGCGAGCTCGACTACTTCGAATAAAAGATGCAGGCTGTGGACGATAGCCAACAATAAAGCGTCTCCAAACACGGCATAGGCCAAGGCCAACAAGATCAATCCTGCTGCTTTAACGTTAATCCAACGCCTCAATCCGCAGACGAACGCTACGGAACGGTTTTTTATACACTGATCGAAATACATAGTGACCTCCTGATGGAAATTAATCTTGATTTATCCACGTCAGACTGCTTTGCAAAATACAATATTACGAAGCTTTACAACAGCTTATGAGGAAGTTCCCAGTGAGTGTATTATAGGTGTGGTTTACATGTTAGTAAAATAGAATATTTAGAATGATTCCATCGTTTTTTTCGATGGATAGGAATTCCCATGCAGCGTATCAACTATCAGCATTTGTTTTATTTCTGGAATGTGGCTTGCGAGGAAAGCATCACCCGCGCCTCGGAAAAACTCCATCTGGCGCAACCCACCATCAGCGGGCAATTGGCGGCGTTCGAGAGTGCCATCGGGGAGAAGTTGTTCCACAGGGAGGGCCGCAAGCTCGTGCTGACGGAAACGGGGCGTTTAGTGTTTCACTACGCCGACGAGATATTTTCCTTGGGGAGAGAGTTGACCAATACCTTGAAGGGCCGTCCGTCGGGGCGGGCCATGCGGTTAACCGTGGGCGTGGCGGACGCGCTGCCCAAACTCATTGCCTACCGCCTCATCGAACCAGCCTTGCGCCTGCCCGAACCGGCCCAGATTTTGTGTTTTGAAGACAAGGCAGAGCGCCTGTTGGCGGAGATTTCGCTGCAAGGGATCGATTTGGTGCTGTCGGACATCCCCCTGACACCGGTCAGCGGTGCCAAGGCGCTCAGCCATCTGCTGGGGGAATGCGCCGTCACCGTGTTTGCTGCGCCGGCATTGGCCGCCGTCTACCGCCCGGATTTTCCCCACTCCCTTTGCGGCGCGCCATTTCTGCTGCCCACTGGCAACACCGCACTCCGGCGTTCGCTGGATCAATGGTTCGACGCCGAAGGCATCAGTCCGCGTGTGCTGGCGGAAATCGAGGACAGCGCCCTGCTCAAAACCTTTGGCAGCGGCGGGGTTGGCCTGTTTGTCGCGTCTAGCGTCATCAAGGCTGAGATCGTGCGTCAATACGACGTGGAAGCGGTCGGCCGGATTGATGCCGTGCAGGAACGTTTCTATGCCATCACCCGACGCAGCAAGCTCAAGCATCCGGCCATGACCGCCATATTGGAAAACGCTCGCGAAAACCTGTTTTCGCCCGGTGATTGTTAAGATCAGCTCAACTCTAAAACCTACCCCCCAACCTCGGAAACCTGAATGTCGGCAAAGGGTCGCTATGTTGAGCTTAACATAGCGACCCCTATGTGTAGTAGCCAACTATGTGTATATACGGTTTTACCGTTGAGGTCCGCCCAATAGATCTGTCACTTGGCGCGAACCTCAACTACACATAATTACAGCGCCTGAAGAAACTGCATTAATGCATCGTCATCAG
>CAIYXP010000231.1 GCA_903930145.1 uncultured Methylococcaceae bacterium | reverse complement strand
TCATGCGACGAAGATCCTCCTCATAATCCCCCCAATGTTCCGCTTGGTTGACATTGAGAGCCACGATCCAGCCGTCGGGTTCGCCGGTTTGCGGGTTCTTGACCATGGAGGCAATCTTGGTGAAGTTCATCGCACCGTATTTTGGCGAACGAAAGGCGAGTTGCTCCAAGTCGAAACGAGGAGGGCCGGCTATCAGTTCAGCACCGCGACGTTTGATTTCGTCTTTGTTGGCGAGGCATTCGACAAACTCCCTAACGCTCTCATGGCGGTAAAAATGAGTGGTTGGAAAGATGAGTTCAAAAGCGCTGTTCCAATCCAACAATTCGAACTTGGCATTTAGCAAATAGGAAGGTACGTTTGGGTCAAATAACTTATGCCTTAAATCCCTGATTAAACTTGCATTGACATCGCAAATGGGCGCGGTCTTATAGTCAATTTGTTTTTCAAGCACATGGTTAGTCGCGGTCTTGTTATTGATGTCCAAGGCCATTTTTGAAACTTCGATCAAGCCCTCGCTTTGAAACCCCTGGTCCCATATCTCCGCCAGTTTCTCCTGCAATGGGGGATCGTTCAGTTCGATATAATATTTGTATTCCCATTCCAGATCCGGCCCGCCACGCGAAGATAGCATCGCGGACGCAAAAGGCTCCGCCAGTACGGCTAACTGTGAAATTGAAGCAACAGTCCCTTGGGTAGGGTCGGAACCATAACGTAGCAAGGCGAAGGACAGGCTGGAACTGATACTCAAAGGTCCGGGCTTGACCGTTTCCTTTTGCAGGCAAACCGAGAAGCGACCTAACAGTTCGGGACTGGCGGTCGAAGTGGAATCGCATAGATATTGTTTCAAGCGGTCGACTTTGAAACGCGGGAGCAACAAGACCACTTTCTCGACCCATTGCAAGTCTTTCAAAAACCCCCAGCTTGCTTCAAAATCATCCTTGGATTTCAAAGCCCTAAGTTCGGTGTTATACAAAAGGACACACGCCTTTTCGCCCTCAGGGGAGGCTTGTAACAACAACTTTTGCGGATTGTATGGCCCTCCACGGAATAAAGAGAGGACAGTGGAGGCTTTTTCATTTTCCCTTTGCTGCGCCCAATCTGTCAGGGTTTGCTTGACTTTGTTGAGCAGATCGTCGGGACTTTGATAATCCAAAGGGAAACGGTCGGAAACACTTTTCTTGAATGCTTTAAGTCTGTTGAACTGGTCAATCAGTTCATCACTTTTTGGATCATTGACATCGATAGGAAGCCATTTTGCCGGGAAGAAAACCGCTGCCTGCCCTTTGCGCTTGGATAATTCCTCTATCGTTCCTGCCGGATAGTCTTGCGTCGGTGTGCCCATGCGCCCTTTAAACGCTGCGATGATAAAATCGGCACGGTTGAGCAATTGTTCGTTGATGGCTGCTTGGGGTGATTGGTCAAAGTTAGATACCGCATTCCATTCCCAGAGCAATGGAAGAAAGGCCATTTCCTTGTTCGAATTCTCGAAGTTCCATTCGCATATCGCCTTTACGATCTTGCTACGTTCCTCTGACAAATCCGAGGGAGAAGCAATAAGAACCTCATAAGTGTTTCGGTATGAAGCCACAGAACCTCCTTATGTCTAGTGATTTGACGGTTACCCAAAGAGACAAGCCGTAGAATTTGAGTCCTTTTAATTTGGCGGAGAGGGAGGGATTCGAACCCTCGTGGGGCTTTTAGGCCCCCATCCGATTTCGAGTCGGCGCCGTTATGGCCACTTCGGTACCTCTCCACAGCTAACATTATACACGTCTTGCCTTATTTGGCATAAGGCAAGACGGGGTACGCTTATTTTCTGGTGCAGATTTCCTCGGCCTGTCCCTGCTTAATCATCAGGGACATTGGGAATTCATTTTCTTCGACAAATTTCTTTGCCTCTTGCTTGGTCAAATGCTTGGACTCTTCTTGGGCGATGCAATTGCACAGGGTGATGAGGGCTTCGTCAGCCGATCCTGCATTGCCACTGGTTGGGTGTTCTTTCTTGCGAAGCGCAAGCTCTTGGTTGATGCACATGTCGGCGGATTTTTTCTCAAACGCCCGATGATCCAAGCTATCCGCATAAGGATGTGGAGCAGGAGCGGAAGACGTACTGCTGGTCTTCTTGCCGGGGTTTTTTTCCGAGGTATCGCTCCCGCAACCGACAATGCTGAGAGACAGGGCGCAAAGTAATGGAATAAAAACAATCTTAGTCACTTTCATAGTTGGTCCTCGTTATTTTTTGGCACAAATTTCTTCAGCTTGACCCGCTTTAATCATTAACGACATGGGGTATTTGCCTTCGCGTACAAATTTCCTCACCTCGTCCTTGGTCAGGGTTTTGGACTCTTCCTGAGCAATGCAATCACACATTTTTTGCAAAGATTCGTCAATATAGCCGGGATTGCCACTATTCCTATTTTCTTTTTTTCTCAAGTTGAGTTCCTTCTTGACACACACTTCGGAATATTTGTGTTCAAATGCGTGATGATCCTCTGGGCTGACGACATGCGCAAAGCCTGTAGGCGAAAATAAACTGGCAGTTGCCGCCATTGTCATAGCCAAGTATAGGTTTCTCAATGTTTTATTGGTTTTAGCCATGGTCGTGCAAGGGGTCTTTTGCATAAATCTGATTTGTCTCTCTTCAGGTTCCAAAGTTGAATGGTTTAGCCAGCGCAGGGGTTGCCGGAAGGATTCGGCCACTCGACATGAAGGCATGTCGGACGCTTAAATTGTGTGTTTTTTCGTAAACTCGTTTGCGATGTGGTTCAAATGACAGGAAAATAATAACATTCTTAACCCATCATTGAATATAGTATATGCAACAACAAGCCAATGCTTCCCAAGCTTCGCCTAGGCCCAAGGTCACCGTCGCCGGTGTGGTGGAACGGGACGGATGTTTTCTGGTCGTCGAGGAGAGGAGTGCCGAGGGGAAGCTGGTCATCAACCAACCCGCCGGTCATGTGGAACATGGCGAAACCTTGTTAGAGGCGGTGCGTAGGGAAGTTTTTGAAGAGACCGCATGGCATTTCACCCCGGAATTTTTGGTCGGAATTTATCTGTGGGCGCACCCAAACGGAAACCTCAGTTATTTGCGGGTCTGTTTTGGCGGGACGGTCGGTCAACATGAACCTGAGCATCCATTGAATGTGCCTATCGTGCAAACCCATTGGCTGACCCGCGAACAATTGCAAGCCAGACATGCCCAACTGCGAAGTCCCTTGGTTCTAGGTGTCATTGATGATTACCTCTCGGGCGAACGCTATCCGTTGGGTGTGCTGAAATCCTTACTGTCTGCGCCTTCACTATGAGTAAACGGGTTATCGTCGGCATGTCGGGCGGGGTGGATTCCTCGGTCACGGCCTTGGTGTTGTTGGAGCAGGGCTATGAGGTGTCTGGCCTGTTCATGAAGAACTGGGACGAAGATGATGGCACTGAGTTTTGCACCGCCAAACAGGATTTGGCCGATGCTCAAGAGGTGTGCGACAACTTGGGCATCCCGCTTGCCACGGTGAACTTTGCCGCCGAATATTGGGATCATGTGTTTGAAATATTTTTAAGCGAATATGCCGCCGGCCGGACACCAAACCCTGATATTCTTTGCAACAAAGAAATCAAATTCAAGGCATTTTTGGACTATGCCCAGGATTTGGGCGGGGACATCATCGCCACGGGGCATTATGCCCGTGTGGAATGTCGGGAGGGGCGTTATCATTTGCTGAAAGGGGTGGATGGCAACAAAGATCAAAGCTACTTTATTTATACGATGGGGCAACCGCAATTGTCCCGCACTCTGTTTCCCATTGGCGACATGGAAAAACCACAGGTGCGTGAGATCGCCATCAAGGCAGGTTTTGATAATGCGCGAAAGCGTGATAGCACCGGGATTTGTTTTATCGGCGAAAGGCGTTTTAAAGAGTTTTTGCAGCGCTACCTGCCAGCCAGTCCGGGGGAAATCCAAACCGCCGAGGGTGAAGTGGTCGGTCGTCATGAAGGTTTGATGTATTACACCTTGGGCCAACGCCGGGGCTTTGGTGTTGGCGGTGTGAAAGGCGCAGATCAAGAGGCTTGGTATGTGTTGCAGAAGGATTTGGAGCGCAATGTGTTGATAGTCGGTCAAGGCCATGACCATCCCTTATTATTCACCGACACACTGGAAGCCGGAACCTTGGATTGGTGCGATAATCTAGCCTTGGAACAGCCAATCCGTTGTGCTGCAAAAACCCGCTACCGTCAACCAGACCAAGCCTGTGTGGTCGAACCCTTGGAAGAAGGGCGTTGCCGGGTAGTATTCGACGAGCCGCAAAGGGCGGTCACGCCGGGGCAGTCGGTGGTGTTTTATCAAGGGGAGGAATGCTTGGGGGGAGGGGTGATTGAGGGAACTTTTTAAATTCACAAAATAAATAACGATATGCTAATAGTATAAATAGCAGACAATGATGAACTTAGCCCAGCTTGAGCTTAAAGGTTATAAGTCCTTTCATCCTCATGGACAGAAGATTGACTTTGGTCCGATCACCATACTTCTCGGTGCCAATGGCTCGGGCAAAAGTAATTTGGTGTCATTCTTCAAAATGTTAAACTACATAACTACAGGGGGTCTGCAAACTTTTATTGGAATGCAAGGAACGAGCAACTCACTTCTTTATTATGGCCCAAAGCGCACGGATAAAATCGATTGGGTATTAAAGTTTACGCAGGGTCAAGGACAAAACTTGTCCACTACCTCGTATGAGGGCAGACTGACTTATGGAATGCCAGACAGATTATTTTTTTCAGGGGAAAAAGTTAGCTTTTCTAAATCTGATAAACTAAAACCACAAGAGTATTATCTTGACATAGGAGGTTCTGAGTCAGCTCTTTCCAAAGATGAACGCAAAACAAGTAAAGTTCTTTTTAGTGCTTTGGCAAGCATAAGAGCCTATCAGTTTCATGACACTTCGGACACGGCAAAAATCAAAGCCAATGGATATGTGGATGATGCCCGCTATTTGCGTAGCGATGCCGGAAATCTGGCAGCTTTTCTGCGACGCATGAAATCAGACACCGATAGCATAAAGTATTATGAAAGAATTATCAGACACATTCGCAAAGTAATGCCTCAATTCGAGGATTTTGATTTAGAGCCTATTAGTCTTAATCAACAATATGTCCGTTTAAACTGGGTTGATAAAACTAGGGACTATTTGTTTGGACCGCATCAAATTTCTGATGGTTCACTACGATTTATGGCTCTAACCGCGCTATTGCTAAAGCCACCCGAAAAATTTCCCGGAGTGATAGTTTTGGATGAGCCTGAACTTGGTCTACACCCTTTGGCAATCGCTGAGTTAGCGGGTATGATTCGAACTGCATCAAAACATTCTCAAGTAATTATTGCGACTCAATCAACACGACTAGTAGATGAATTTGATGTTGATAATTTGGTTATAGTGGAAGTGGAAAGTGATGAAAGTGGCCCTCTAAGCCAATTTAAAAGCCAATTTAAACGATTGGATGCTGATATTTTGGCTGGTTGGTTGGCAAGATATAGTTTAGCCGAGCTTTGGGAGAAGAATGTATTTGGCGGACAGCCATGATCCCGTCTCGACAACTTGCTAAAATAGTTCGTCTTCATGTCACTGGAGAAGGTCAAACCGAGGAGTTATTCGTGAGAAGGGTCTTGACCCCTCATTTGGCATCAGCCAATGTTTTTGTTGATGCGAGATGTGTTTTAACGAGTAAGGATAAAAGGAAGGGAAAGGAATATCGCGGGGGATTGATTAGTTATCAAAAAGCCAAGGCAGATTTATTAGACTGGATGAAAGAGGATAATAATCCTGAGTGTAAGTTTAGTAGTATGTTTGATTTGTATCGGTTACCTGATGATTTTCCTGCTTATGGTGAAGCCGCAAGACAAAGCGATCCCTATAGACGAATACAAATCTTAGAAGATGCCTTAGCTGATGATATTAGAGACGAACGATTTATCCCTTATATACAATTACATGAGTTTGAAACCTTGATCTTGGCAAGTCCGCAACATCTTGATTGGGAATATTTGGAACATGAAAGACAGATAAAGGATTTAATTAACATGATGGGCGAGAGCAATCCAGAATTAATCAATGACGGGGCAGAAACGGCTCCATCGAAACGACTGCTCAAGGCTATACCAGAGTACGACAAACCAACGGGAGGCGTATCTGTAGTGGAGAAAATTGGATTATATACTCTCAGAAATAAATGCAGACACTTTACAGAATGGCTGACTAAATTGGAGCGTTTATCCATGGATAAATCCTGAGATGTCAGAAGGCAACAGTCAAATACGATTTATGTTTCAATTATTTTCTTGATTAATGAACTCACAAGTAC
>CAIYXP010000230.1 GCA_903930145.1 uncultured Methylococcaceae bacterium | reverse complement strand
TATGCCGCCAAGAATTCAGGTCGCTGCCAATATCAATTCTTCACCACCGAATTGAACTCTGTTGCCCAATATAGGCTCAAGCTGGAAACTGGCTTGAGAAATGCCTTGGATCATGGGGATTTTGTACTTCATTATCAGCCACAGGTGGATACGGCGACCGGACAAATCGTCGGCTGTGAGGCTTTAATTCGCTGGGTTACGCCAGACGGTCTTTATTTTCCGGCACAATTCATCCCGTTGGCGGAGGAAACCGGTCTGATCGTACCCATAGGCGAGTGGGTGCTGGCCACTGCCAGCAAGCAAATCAAAGCTTGGCAAGACAGTGGTTTTCCGTGCATACCGGTTGCTGTCAATTTGTCCAGCGTCCAGTTTGCGCAGGCTGACATCCAGAAAAAAATCCATGACATCTTGGCCAGTATTGGACTTGCACCCGAGTACTTGGAACTGGAAATCACCGAAACCGTATCCATGTCGGATGCGGATTACACCACGGAAACTATCCACGCGCTCAATGAACTTGGCATAAGCATCGCCATTGACGACTTTGGCACGGGTTATTCTTCCTTAAGTTATTTAAAGCGATTCCGGGTTAGCAAGCTGAAGATTGACCGCTCCTTCATTCATAACGTCCCCCATGACCCCGAAGATTCTGCCATCGTCGAGGCGATTATCAACTTAGGCAAGATACTCAAGCTTCAAGTATGCGCCGAAGGTGTCGAGACGCTGGAACAGTTCCAGTATCTCAAAGCGCTGCATTGTGACCAATGCCAAGGGTATTTCTTTGGAAAACCCATCCCCGCCGAAGAATTTGGGCGGTTATTGCATAAAAGTTTATGAATCATCAAGGCCAATACCGCATTCAGGAAATGCACCAGCAGATTGCGGTTTTCTCCGAGCCGAGAAACGCCTGGGATACGCAATCTATCTTGGGGTCTAAGCGGTGTTTCATGGTGGGTTATTGCTTGGATTGAGCCAGCAATAAGTGGACGGTGTTCGGGCTTGACCGGGAAGGCCCGTGCGGTTTGGCGAACCGAATGGGTCAGGGCGTGGTTCAAAATCCGCTGCTGCAAGTCTTTGCATGCTCATCATTTGCCACAAGTTGAGGCTTCGTTCCCCGTGGGCAAACGATGAAGCCGTTTGCCCATGCGGCGGGCTAGCCCGGTTCATCCCTTTTCAATCGCTTTGGTCTCCGGTGCAGCGCTCCATATCCGATAACGGACTTCAACGCCTTTGGGCACATACACCACGACGGGCAAGAGGCTGTTGTATCGGATGAGATAGGGTTCACCGCCTAGCGTGATGAATCGTGGCACCTTCGGCGCATTTGGATCGACCGCCATCAGCGTCCCTGCCATAGGTCCCAACTCGCTGACCACGTAGCGGGTAAATCCCCATCCCTCAATGTTCACGGCCTTGATCTTTCCGCCAAAAAAGTACCTGTTCCCTTCAGCTAGTTGAACCGTCTTTCCCACAATCAGCTCCACTTTGAATGCGCTTTCATCGTCTTGCTTCGGCAACTGTAGCACATGGCGAGTCATGCCTTGACCTGCCGGTGGAAACGCCTTCATGTTGTCCGCTGCCAAGACAGATGACATTGCCGCTAGAAACCAGAGTACTGTAATCAGATTGAGTGTTTTCATGTTTTTGCCTTAAATAACCCTACGCAGCTGGTTAGGTTCTAGTGACGGATTTGACTGACGGGTTAACTTTCGTCATGAATTTCAATGATGCAACGCCGGCACTCAAAAATAGCAGACCAAAAATTGGTAAGGCCCATGTTTGCCCGTGAATACCAGTCTCCAATAAGGCGTCAGAAGGCGAATCTGGTTTGTAATACACGGACACCCGAGCCCCTTTTGGATATTTATTGACTATGCCTTGTGCATGTGAGGGATCGCTGGAGCCGTAGTCGCCATAGGCGACACGATTTCCTTGATGGGATGCCCCATTCACTGAGAATTCGTATAAGACATCGGCATGGTAAGTCTTGCTTTTTTTGCCACTGCGTGAATCGACCGATGAGTTGATTACGACACCTTCTGTGCTGGGCCAATTAGTGCTTGCCTTGGCATCAAAAATGGTTTTCGCCCCGAAGAACAGGCACGCTGCTCCGATCAAAATAAACAGCCACGGAAAGATTTTCGTGAAGAAGAACCCCACCCTGGGTGACATTGGAAGGGAACTACTATTGTTAACGATAATATTCATCTGGAAACTCCTTTGTGACGGGCGACCTGTGTGCCGTCTTGGCTAACGAATGAAAATAAGAGGAATACCTCTTCATACACTACGGCATTATATCATGCTTGATGATTTAAGCCCGAGTATAGAGGATGAAGGGAGTTGTAACGCCGAAAAGTTCCGCATGGGCAAACGATAAAGCCGTTCGCCCACCGGGCAAGATCATCACCGTTATAACCCACCGCCCAAACCAATGTAAACACATAGCAAGCCGAAACCTAACATTGTAATTCCACCTACAATCGTCGAAACAGAGAACAGGTAAGACTCTTCAGGATGGTTTTTAGGGAATACAATAGTCACTTTTTCATTGAGTTCATAAGGCGACCAAGAAGGAACAAATGCGGTTTTAGCTTGACCGCTTAGATACTGACTGCTTCCGGGTTCTGTTGGATAGTAAAACACGGGTCGTCTGGCAATTTTCCGACCATTGCGATGCGCAGTATTTTCAAGTTGTACGGAAGGGGAATAACGACCAGCTAAAAATCCACTTACCTTACCTTGAACGGTTACGCCAAACAAGCGATTATGCACAGGAATATAAGTATCGCGAACTCCCATCCACCCAAACCATATACCTAAACAAAAAAAAGATAATCTAATGATTGATTTCATAAACTCATAGTGTTGTTTGATCGCTCCCACGCTCCGCGTCCCTAAGGGCATTCCCACGGAGACCGCTCGTCGTTATATAAATGCTGGAAACCCGTCATTTCGGCATGGATGCCGACAAATTCGTCGGTAACGAATTTGGACGCGCATGACGAGGGGCGCACCCCAAACAACAGGGATGTGGTGAGCCAATCTAGCGTCCAGGAAAGGCAAACTTTGACTTACTATATTGCACAAATTAAGCACTTGTACAAGCGTCAAGTTACCATCCCCTTCGGCTTCGCTCAGGACAGGCATGACCTAGATACCGGCATCCATGCCGGTATGACGGCATTTTTGGCTTGATGGGACTTGTTTAACGACGAGCGGAGACCGTGGGAACGATGTCATATTATTTGCTCTTTGCTTACTGCCCTTTTCGTCGGGCAACAAAAAGACAGGCTATAATGCGCCGTTCACTTGCCCTTACCGCTGTCCTTACCATGGGATTGTGACGTATTCTCAGGGATTTCCCCAGACAACGCCGGCCACCAATTTGGGTCCTTAAATGAATTGCCAATATTCACCTCAATAAATTGATAAACAACAAACTTTACATCTTTTGGCAAGAGTTTCGGCAAATCATGCATGTTTTTGCTGTGCAAAAAGTAAACCTCGGAAAAATTCTCATAAAACCCATTCTTGTCAAAAAAATAAAAGCTGAAGGAATCCCCAAGCAATAGCGTTTTTGGCAATAGCTTCGCTGCCTTGGCTGGTTCGGCTTGAAAAAGCACATCAAAAGGAGGCTCTGGTTTGAGAAAGGCGCCGGTTTCCTCCCAGTTGCGGTCAATGGAGATTTGCCCTTCCTCGGGCGGATGAAGCAATCCTAAGGAATTGCCAAGCCCGCCTACAAAATTACGGCTTTGATGATATTGCAACGGGTGATGCCATCGCCAAGCCTGTCCGCCGAGCCTCCCTAGGGTATTGACCACTTGTTCAGCGATAATAAACGCGCCAAATTCATTCCAGTGGAAATCGCTTTTATAAAACAGTGCCTGTTTAGCCTTGGCTTCCGACAAAATTTCAGGCACTGGGACATAATGCAGTTGTGGTTGATTTTCCATCCACTGATAAAACCTCATGAAAGCCGTTTTCTCGGGACGGGAAATCGTATCAGCCGGTATTAGTTCAGGATAGATCGAAAACTTTAAGGGGATCGGCACTATAATTAAGGTGACGCCAAGCGAGCGCAAATACGCATTCAGTTTCAGCATCTGCGATTGTATCTGCCCCCAGTCTTGGTTGGTGAAACGTTCAGCGCGGATTTCCTCGACTTCCATCACTGAACGGTATTCCATCCAACCTTGCTTGCCGATGAAAACTTCATCCGAACGGTTGAAAAGGGAGAAGTCAAGTTGGTTATTCAGTTTGATGAATAAGTCCCTAAAGCCAAAATTGTCATTAAAAAAATTTTCATAGCGTTTGCCATAATCCGCACCTTCGACAAATAACCGGACAAGCATGTTTCCGTCTGGCTTTTTCACTTTATTTCGATTCTCGTCTACGGGTTTGATGCGAAACAGTTTAAATTCCGCTTGCAACCAAGGGGCGGAAATAAACGCCAAAAACACAAAGACAAAAGACCACTGCAATTGTCTGCGGCGGATATCCGAGTCAGTGTCGGCGACAG
>CAIYXP010000229.1 GCA_903930145.1 uncultured Methylococcaceae bacterium | reverse complement strand
TGCTGGTGCTTATCTTGGTTTCCAATTGAAAGGCGGTGTCATCAAGGTATCAGGCAACGTGGATGCTTATGCCGCCTGTGAATTAAGGAACGGGGAAATCAATATAGACGGAAACGCGGGTGATTTTTTAGGGGCTGCATTACCCGGCAACAAGAAAGGGATGCAAGGCGGGGTGGTCATCGTCAAGGGCAATGCGGGTGATCGCGTTGGCGATCACATGCGCCGGGGAGCGATATTGATCGAAGGCAACGCAGGTGCCTATCTCGGTTCACGCATGACGGCCGGCACTATCGGCGTTTTAGGCGATGTAGGTGCATTGCCTGGCTATGCCATGAAACGGGGTACATTATTATTGCTGATGAAACCCACAAATCTGACCGCCACTTTCAATGATTGCGGTACGCATACCTTGGGTTTTCTGCCGCTATTGCTCAAAGGTTTTCAGGGGTATAACACCCAGTTTGGCGGATTGTCCGATAAAATTAAACGGGTGCAGCGTTATGCAGGGGATATGTCCGGAGCCGGCAAAGGCGAAATATTAGTGGCTGTGTAATGGCTAACAGATCAATCAAAGAATCGGATTGGCAGATGTATCGTGAGCTTAGGCCAATTGCACTCGAACGCCTATGCGAACGAATCCTGCAACAAATAGGTAATATTTCCGCTGATAGCTCGCAAAGCAAGCATCAGCGCTATTTGAAAGTTTACCAATACATTCATGAACAAGACGAGGAAATATCCTTAGGTTTCGACCACAACAGTAGAAGCCATGCGTTTGAACAAATCTTGTTTTTTCGGTCACGAAACTTATTGGATGATAATGAATTCGCTCGCTTTAGTGTGGAGTTATACTCCAACATCAACGATATCGTGAACCAAAGAGAATAATAACCCACTCATACAAGATGAAACCTTATGAAACGTGTCATTGTGTTTTTCGATTACAGTAATTTTCATCAAACCTTAAGCAAACTGACCAAGGGAGATTTTCCCGACCAGATCAGGTTTGACTTCAAGGGGTTTGTGGAGACGCTGACGTTTGGCATGGACTTAATCAAGGTCTATTTTGTTTGTTCTAGCGGACCGAATAGTGGTCCTGGACAGCAGAGGTTTTTTGATTGGCTGGATGGTCAGGATTTCTTTTATGTGAAACAATTTGAAAGGAAGACCAATAACCAAGGCGAACAACGGGAAAAGCAGGTTGATGTTTATCTTGCCACCCAAGTCGTCGCCTTAGCCTATGAAAACGCTTATGATATAGCCATTATTGTCAGCGGCGATGAAGACTATGTCCCGGCGATTGAGATTGTTCAACAAAAAGGCAAAATTGTGCAGGTGGTTTCTGCCTCGACTATTTTGAGCGATGTTTTGAGGAAAAAGGCAGACCGCGTGTTATTGATCGACACCGATGGAGAACTGAATTGTGATCACTTCCTCTCGTAAATACTCATTTTAAGATAATAAAGAGTAAACTGTCATGGAATTTCGGGATTATTTAGTGTTATTGGCGCATGGTGACGGATCAGACTTGTTCTTGACGGCAGGAGCCTCGCCTGCGGGCAAGTTTCAGGGGAAAATAATGCCATTGGAAGTGGCAAAACTAACCCCTGGCCGAATCAAGGAGATTGCTTATAGCATCATGAGCGAAAAGCAACGGGCCGAGTTTGATGAAAAACCTGAAATGAATTTGGCCATCACCGAGAGAGGGGTTGGTCGGTTCCGGGTCAATGTTTTCAAACAACGCAACAGTGTTGCCATGGTGGTCAGAAATATTAAGACGGACATACCTTCGGTGGACACGCTCGGCCTACCGCACATATTAAAAGATGTCATCCTGTCCAAACGCGGTTTGGTGCTTTTTGTAGGGGGCACTGGGTCTGGAAAGTCAACTTCATTGGCCGCTTTGATTGACCATCGCAACAGTACCATGGACGGTCACATTATTACCATTGAAGACCCCATCGAATTTGTCCATCCGCACAAGAAATCCCTAGTCAATCAACGAGAAGTGGGGGTCGATACCGATTCCTTCGAGGACGCGCTAAAAAATACCCTGCGGCAAGCCCCCGACGTGATTTTGATCGGCGAAATTCGCGCCAGAGAAACCATGGAACATGCGATAGCCTTTGCCGAAACCGGGCATTTGTGTCTGTCAACTCTACATGCGAACAACTCCAACCAAGCCTTGGACAGAATCATCAACTTTTTCCCAGAAGAGCGTCGCAATCAGTTGTTGATGGATTTGTCCTTGAATCTTCGTGCTTTCGTGTCTCAGCGCTTAATACCGTCTAGGGAAGGAAAGCGTGTTGCCGCCATTGAAATTTTGCTCGGCACACCGCTGGTCACCGATCTAATCAGAAAGGGCGAAGTCCATCTAATCAAGGAAGTCATGGAAAAATCTGAAGAACTGGGCATGCAGACTTTCGATGCCCATTTATTCTATTTGTATAAGCAGGACAAAATCACGCTAGAAGAAGCCTTGCGCAATTCGGATTCCCCAAATAACTTGAAACTAAGGATCAGCCTGAGTGAAAATCGAAGTGGAGAAGGGGAAGGCGACCCAAAACATCCAAGTCTAAAAGGCAATAAACCCGACGGGCTTTCGTTGACCCCGATGGCACACGATACCGAAGAAAAAAAGCCATAACCAAGCCGCTGTCAATCTCAGACATTCATTGCCAAATATTAAGATTTTCCAAGAATGCACCTATCCGTAATTGCAAACGTCCATGGCGGTTGCTCGCCGGACTCATGAGAATATTCCCATAGCGATCTAGCTCAATTTTATAAGGTAAAACCTTTAAGGATTTGTCGGTAATGACTTCGGACCATTGCATGGTTGATGCTTCCGTTGCTTACAGTTCAATGTTCTTTTCTTTCGCCATAGCGAATAGCTGCCTCACTCCATCAGTACCCCCATAACCGCTCCTTTCAGCGTCCAATGCCTTTTCCGCCCATGCCGCATCCTCTTCCTGTGCCAACATTTTTTTGAACAAATCAGGGGAAATTAATACTGCCATTGAACGTCCATCTTGTTCGACGACAACTGGTTCCTGATTGGCTTTTGCCAAGTAGCGGCCCAAGTGCAAACCTAATTCAGCCACATTGATGTTCATAACAAACGCTCCAATTGCTTATAAATTTCATCGTCGTTGCGCTTACCAACAAGCATGATATAAACCGTTGTATCGTCAAAGCGGTACACGATACGGTATTCTCCAGAATCTTTACGAAATAAGCCAGAATAACCTTTCAAGTCTTTGCTGTCATGCGGTTTTGGGTTCTGTGCAATTTCCAGAATGTTAACTGCAACTTGCTTGAATTGCTTGGCTTGCAAGTTGCGCAGAAATTCCAAAGCTTTGTTGGTAAAGTTTAAACTTCGCATTCAATTATGGCATATTTAAAAAAAGATTTTCTGACTCAATAACCTTGACCCGCAGCTAATAGAGCATCTTCCCGATTGAATTCAATCGCTTCCCTAAGCGTGATCCGAAGGGATTCCAGTAGCTTTTCCCTAGTCTCTTCTTGGCAATTCACACCGGGGACTTCCTCTATCCAGCCAACCCAGAAATCATTCTCTTGTTTTATAACCGCGGTATATTCAGAGTGCATATTATTCTCAGAGAATTAAGTAAGATAGGAAAACTCAGTCAGTCTTTTGAAAAAAGATCATTAGATAATATAGAGATTGGCTGCGATGGATTCGACAATCTTCAAACTACTTAAGCTTTGTTCACTAAACCAAGAATTACGCTTACTGTCCCAGAGGAACTCAAAAAGTTCTGGGGTATTCAATGCGTTAATGACTATGCAGATACGATATTTTGTTCTCGATTTCTTGCTAACTTTATATTCGTTTGGGGTAAGGATTACATTTACGTTAGATGGCAATTCTACAGATGTCCCTTTTACCTCAACCAATAACGTTTCATTCGCTTTTGTTGCCTCTAAGTCATAGCCAACGTTGTCGAGTTGCCTATCTTGTATGTCATAACCTCTTTGAATATAGAACTCTACTGCGGTTTCTATT
>CAIYXP010000228.1 GCA_903930145.1 uncultured Methylococcaceae bacterium | reverse complement strand
GGTGGGTTTTACTGGTTGTCATAGCTTTTCTGATTTCTGCTTGGCCTTGGCTGCTGCGGGTGATTTGGCTCTGCTCTTGGGTTTAAGCTTGGGCTTGTGCGCCTCGACAACCCGATCCCTGAGCAGTTTGCCGGGGGTGAATCGGGGAAGGGTCGTCGCCGGGATTAGTATCGGTTCGCCAGTTTGTGGGTTGCGACCGGGGCGATCAGGACGCTTGCGGAGGTCGAAAGTCCCGAACCCCACCAGTACCACCCTGCCGCCCTCCTGGGCAAGGGTCGCGGAGACGGTCTCCATCAGCGCATTAAGGGTGGCGGTAACCTCAGCCTTGGTTTGTCCGGTTTGTTCGGCAAGGCTTGCAATCAATTCGGCTTTGTTCATGGTGTTTATTCGCAGTGAGGATATTTTAAGGCCATTGGTGCGCAAAGCTTACCATTGCTTGCATCAGCGAAAAAGCGGCCTGAGGGAAAATTCATATGACATCGCTTAAACCTTAAACCGGCTTGAGAGCATCGTGTGGGTAATAATCGGTTGCCTTTGAACGAGAGCATGCATGATATCCAAACAGTCATCCCCAAATTCCTTCCCACAAAGCGTCACATCAGATCATTGTCGCCCTTTGACTTGGAAAGTTGGGCGATCATCCCAAAGGGCAAACCTAATCGGCGCGCCCGTTCGGCCATCAGTTGCTTCTGGTTCTTTTGACTAGTCTCTGCCTGTAAAAAACCTTTCCGCCCAGACAACAGGTTTGCTTGTCGATCGGTGTCAACCGCTGCCGACCGTGGCGTAGGCGAGCTAGTCAGAGCCTCCTGCATGTGTTTCCTCCAGATGGTTTTGCTTTCGTCGTCAACGGCCCAAGCCAAAAAGGGTGGGAAGGCAATGCTGGCTTCGACCCGGTCAAATACGGTTTTCGGAATCAGTTTGGGCTGTTCGTAACTGGCATCGACCAATAACTTCCAACTCCGTTGAAGCAGGGGGGCGGACGTTACCGGTGAGCGGCAACGCAGGGTCTCGTCCGGGCAGCGCAAGGAAAGGGCTTCCACATCGGGATGATTGTTCCCAACCAGCCGTCTGAGATTTTCGACCACAGTATTGAGCATGGCAAGGCTTCGGTGGGGGTCGCGTTCATGTTCGATCAATAGCAAATGACCGCCAATGATGCCGGCCAACGGGTCTTGGAAGTTGACCAGCAGCAAGTCCTCAAGCTTCTGGTTCAAAATCGCCCGCTCATCGACCAATGCCACCCTAGCCGTTTCCAGAACCCGGTCATCCGGCGTATATTCGGCAGCCTCCGCCCCTCGCAGCGAACTCATCATCATGCTAATCCTTGGCCTCGCATCCATGGGGATGCCTTCCTCATCCGCAGGAGCCTCTGACGGGACGGTTTGCGGTAAATTGCCGCCGGGTGCTTGGGCCGCAGCGTATTCACGCGCAGGACTGCGCAACACATAGACTTCCAACCCCCATCCTTCCACCAAAACCAATGTTTGTTCAACGATGGAATTCTGATCCATGCGTTGCCTCAAATAATAAGTATCCGGTTTGAGTGACAGGGTCAGCACACAATAGGGATCGCCCACTGCTTGGTTGCGAGTGCCGTCCTTGGACAGGTCGGCAATCAATTTTCCTTTGGCATCGACGATGGTGATGCCGTCCCAAGGCACAAAGCCCCCACAACTTCCCTGTTCACCCGTCCACACGCGAACCATCAGCAACAAGCCTACCTGTTTGCCTGACTGACCCAGTGCGTGTAGCGATTTCCTGCCCTCTTCCGCTGCCACTTGTTGATAGTCGTGCTTGGCTGAAGTCCCGGCAAGCGGAGCAACTGTTGCCGGTTGCGGGGCTATCTCACCTAGGTCTTGGGCTGGCAAAATCGAATCGGCCTGACTCAAGGCAATCGCTTCACTGCCCAAAGAGAGGATTGCCGGTGAAGGCGCCAACTCCATCGCAGGGCTTGCCGGGGTAGCCGAAACCACAGCAGCCGGAATGTAGTTGCGGTCAAACAACACGACGCGGTCGGTTAAAGAACGGCCAATCCGTATCTTGACCTTGTAAAGGCCAAACGGCAATTTAGTGACGAGTTGGCCCGAGTCACGGTCGACCAAGGAGAAGCGGCTGTCGATGACAAAGATTTGAGCCGTCGGGTCGTTAGGGTCGAATTTGAGGTCGAACATTTGCCCGACCGGTGCAGCGATAACAGGTTCCCCGGTTTCTTGTATGGCAATCTTGGCAGGGCCGACCACTTCAAAGCCCTGCCTCAAACCGGATTCCGGGACATCGACAAGGTAAAGACCCGGAACCAAATCCAGCACCTGCGATTGTGCAGAGATGGCCGGCAAATCCTCACTCCTAGGCGGGATGCCCGACCATAATCGCGGGGTTTTGCCGATGGCTGTAGCCGGGAAAGTCATCTCGACACGGTAGTTCAAGGGGGGGATGCCACGGGCGAAGATGAGATCGCTATCTTCTTTGATGATCCAAGGTTCGACCGAAACACCGGGGTCTTTCTTGTCGGCGGACTGCATCAGGCTTGACTGGGCATTGCGTATCCAATCGGCCAGACTGCGGCCCGTGACGCGCCCGTTGGAATCAACCGCAGCGCCTTTCAATCCCTGTAGCAAAGCCCAAGTGAATAGGCCATGAACGTTACCATTGTCTTCAGGGATGGGGGCTTCCACGGCTTTCAGCGGCCTTTGTGCCGCAAAAGCCACGAAGGTAGGGCCAGCCGGCATGGGTGAAACCGTAGACACCAGTTGCAAATCACCCGGCGGAAACGACATGACCCGGTTCATGCAGCAATCCATCCACAACACGAATTCACGGAAATAGCCAGAATCTTGCAGCCAAGACAACCAGTTGGTGGCGTTGACATTATTGCCCGCCCTTGTGGTCGCATTGGCTGCATACAAACAACCCTCCAGTTGTGAGGGTGAAAACCCATGGCCTGACATGTAGATGTAAAGGCGTCGGCCCACTTGCCTACCCTTGCCGGCTGCGCTGTTTTGTTGGGCCAGATCATCCAGTCGGTAAACTTCTTGCACCAAGTCATCGACGTTTGGTATGGAGGACTTCACAATAAAAATATTGTCATTCGGCACTTGGCCTGAGTCCCTCAACCACTGCGCGATGGCATTGACATCGTTTGCAGGGCCGCTTAAATTCAATGGATTCCCACCATTGCCCAGTTTCGGGTAACTCGCAATCCCGATCAAAATTGCATAGTCGTTGGCGCTCATGTCATTCGATCTTCCCGGTTTGATCTGGCGGTTTTACTATCTGGGATAGTTTTCGGCAATGAATGCCTTGTCACTCTCTGACAGTTCACCATTGAGTCCGGCGGAAAAATAGCCGTTTTCGGTCCATGTCCTTGGAATGGGATACATCATGATCGAGATGGGATCGACATCCGTGGCGACAACCTCTCTGGGTCTGTATTGTTTGAACATGTTGTTTTCTATGGTCGCCTCGTTCCAACGATTGGGTGGCCGGGACAAGTCATTGATGACAGCGGACCGGTTCCAGCGAATGCCTTCCTTGGGGTTTTGATGTTCATGGATAAGGCCGACGGCATGACCGAACTCATGCAAGACCACCCGCCGCAGCTCCTCTTCGGAAGAATCCGGGGTCAGCCAGCCATAATTCATGGTGGGTTCAGGTTCGTCGATAGTCCGGCACACCGTCCCTAGGTAAGACCAAGAACCGTTACCCTGTTGGAACGCGATACGGATGTCGCTGGGGCCTTCAGACACAAAATCAAAGTTGAGGTTGGCTAGATACGTCCATTCCAATGCGACCCTTTTGACCCGCTCGCATAAGTCTGGGTGGCCCTCCAAGAAGCGTATGGTGATGGTTTCGCCCACTTCCCACTTGGAACCCAATAGTAGTGCGGCCTTGTGGGAGGCTAACCTCAATTTGTCTTCCTCGCTGAGATTGTCCGGTTGAGTCAAGCAGAAGCAATAGTAGGATTCGTTCACGCTCATGGTCATTTCCTCGTTATGGAGATTAATCAAAGCCAACCCGTGTTTGCCGGTTGGGATTTACCTGAAAGCATTGCCTTGGAGGGCGCTTGGACTGATTAGTCGAAGGCAATTTTACCCCTAATTCCCCGGACAATCACGATTTACGGATTCCGCAGTGGTCGGAAACTAGCATGATATTTTCTCAAGCAAGCCTAACAAGCATTGCATCGACTGAAGCCAGTCATGGCCGGTGTTGCAGCAGTGGGTTCAGCAAATGCCTAGACGACAGGGTGTTGGGCGAGATGTTCGCCGCGAATGTCTGGCGTGGAAATCCGCTTTCACGGCATCCGGCATGGCCTTGATGATTTTGCTTGCCCTGCGCCGTGAATTGGCAGTTGAATGCCTTGAACAAAACGATAGAATCCCAATGTCGATCAACCAGATTGCATAAGCGTGCCAGTTTGGGGTGAACGCTGCCTAGACTCGGAGAAATGCCTGCCACCGTCAAGGTGATCTCGACAGCAGCGCTCTAAATGTCGGGCAACGGCTAAGCTTGCCAATTCCTCCGATTCATAGGAACCCATGAAACCTTCACGGGACTCGAAAAACCATTCTAAATCACCCGATTCTTTGTTGATCTCTTGAAATATTCGGCTGTCTGTCATTGGCATCATGGAAATTATTAGGCGCAAACTGATTATGGAATTTCGTGGGGTTTTTCTGAGGATGTCGAATGGCAACCCTCCTAAGATATTCTTATAAAATTGGGTCAATATTTTGTCACCTCCAATATTTATATAGAAAGACTTTTCTATACTCAATCAAAATTTCATGGTTAAAGAACTATCGTCAAGCTATGGCTCATACAATATCCTATTCATCTATAGTATAAAATGTGGCGAATTGTCGCAGTTAATTATCTCATAACAGCGCTATGATAAATCACAAAATTGTGGCATATAACACAATAAATGACATTATTATGTTATATAACATATTGCGACAATATGTCACATTGATAACTTATTTTTACTTAATAAACTATGATTCCTCATAACGGGACAGGCAAGCCAGAAACCTTGACGGAGGCTTGATGGCCATTTTTGAAACGTCAAACATCATTTAACTGAAAACTCAGGACTCACCATGAAAAAATCTAACTTACTTCTAATCATGGCAACATCGGCCACCGTTTACGCCTTATCGGTGCCTGCCTTGGAATCAAACAAACCGGGGGATGCCAAGCAGGAGGAGATAAGATCTGTTGCTTGGTATGCGGCCAACCTGAAAGAAGCCCGCGCAAAAAACAAAGAATGCTATGGCGACCCCAAAGCCATAGAACTTCAAGCTACGCCAAATTGCGTCAATTCCTTGCAAGCGTTGAAAATTAGCTTTGCCGGGGCAAAATAAGCTGCTTTGCCTCAGCTTAATCAGTTGGTGGCAATAAACAATCAATAGGCCGACGTGTTGGGTCGGCCTTCTTTTTTTCAAAATTCGCAACCATTTTTTTTCCAAGAGAGAACTCTCATGTCCATTTTGAACAACAAGGGGCTGCATTCTTTCCTAGCCGGACTGCTAGTGAGCGGTGCATCTGCTTCGGCTTTTGCCCGTCCCAATATGTGGTGGGATCATTTTGAATCGGCGGCCCCAAATCAAACCGAATGCGTCAAGCAAGCCGAGAACATTCTAACCAAGGAAAAGGCCGACCAATTGACTAGCGATGCTGATTCGGTACGCGCTTGGAGCCAAAACAGCGTGGCGGTGACCGAGTGCATTCAATTCGGCGACAAGCTGGTCGTTTCGGTGCTGGTCAGTAGTGACGACCCCGTGGCGGGCAATACCATTTTTAACGCCTTGAGGTCAGGGCTGACTAGCAAATAATGCTGGACGTGGATCATCGGGTAACGTAGGTTTGCAGGATAAAGGATATTCAAGCTTTAACCTAATTTATTTTTCAATACTGGACAATAAGCATTAATAAAAATATGTCTAATGCCACGCTAATAGGTTATATAACACAGTTTTTATAACTTTATATAGGTGCGACAATTTGCCACATTATATATTCTTTGCTGATTTGTTACCTTAACTGCACCAGCTCCAAGCTGGGGTTCTCTTCAATTCAAGCTACAGCTATGGGTGGCATAATCTGCCACTTCGTTGCTCAGGGGTAAAGGACTATCCCTGCTTTTTTATTTTTTTGATATGGGATGCCATTGGAAAAATGGCGAACATATTGATCCACCACCACGATTGAAACTTCTTTTTTCGTCATCGCCACTTGAAATTCATAAGCATCCAGTTGATTAAAAAATCAATGCTTAAAGCATTTCCACCCGCTTTTAAAAATGTAGCAACTGACGATTGGGAGAGTGGCATATCACTTGCCGTATGTGCGAAATAACTCAATCATTCATGAAATCCATTAAAAATAAAACTATTAATATCATATAGATACGAATGGCATGATTTTTGTTTAATACAAGCAGTTAAGTTTTTGCTTTATACGCCACACAACGGGCTTGGTGTCTTCATTAAAACGTGAGATTTATTTTGGTTTATAAACCTTCCCCACACATGATCAAGATTTTTTCAGCTTCGACAATATTTATTGAGATCAATGGTCAGTAGTAGAATTCTGCATTGCTATCTTATGTTGATATTGCTTTCTACTTCCTTGCTTGGAAATTGTAAAGATTCCCCAAAATATCCAGTTGAAGACTTAATTGATATACAGGGCATGGATGTATATAAGGATGGAGCGTTGCTTCATGCTGTACTCGTTGGAAAACAAGCGAATTCAGGTGAGACATTGGTTGCCTATATTCGATCCAATGATGATGGCGAGACATGGGAAAAGCCTGTGATGATTAATTCGAAAGGAGGTGGCAAGGTCGTTTCGCGGAGGGGGAACGAAGCGCAAGTGGCTGCTTCGGGCAATCGGGTCGTTGTGGTTTTCAACCAATCCACCGAATTACCCAATGCCGGCTCTATGACAATCGCTTATTCCTCCAACAAAGGGGCTAATTGGCAATTGGGTGAGAATCCTGCCGTGGGGGATGTTACGCACAACCAGTCTTACATGGACATGGCGGTGGACAAGGCGGGCACATTTCATCTGGTTTGGTTGGATGACCGGGAGGAAAACGGCAACACCCAAGGGTTGCGCTACGCCAAGTCCAGAGACGGTGGACGCCATTGGAGGGGCGATGTCACGTTAGACCCTGCCGTATGCACCTGTTGCTGGAATCGACTGGTGGTATTGCCAGACCAAAGCGTAGCGGCTTTGTACCGGGATGACGACCCGCACGATATGCACTTGGTGCGCGTGTCGGCAGACGGCAAGTCTCGGCGGAACCTTGGTGCGGTGGGCGCTTTCGACTGGCGGTTCAATGGTTGCCCGCACTGTGGGGGCGGCATTGCCAGTGCGCCGGGGAAGAAAGAACCTCTGCATAGTGTTGTATGGAGCGGGAAGGAAAATTCCTCCGGTCTTTTCTATCTGGTGTCCGGCGACCTTGGCGAGCATTGGTCCAAGCCGCTTAACATAGCCGATGGGCAAAGCCGGGAAAGTGACATAGCCATCCTTGCCGATGGTCGGATTGGCGTGGTTTACGTGGGTCCGTCGGATGAAGGCGAAGGGGTGCAGTTCATCAGTTCCTCCGACCAAGGGAAATCGTGGTCGCAACCCCGCAGACTTAGCGCAAGCGGCCTTGTCACCGACCATCCTCGCATCGTATCGACACCGACTGGATTCAGAGTGTTTTGGACAGAGAAGCATCCATCGGTGGGGAAGGTGCTGGCAATGATTTTTGTGACCCAACTTGAAGGAGAAAAATCAAAAACATGAGAAAGTTTATCACTGTGTTGACAGCAACTTTGCTGTCGGCAGGCAGCGGACAGGCGCAGGTGAATGTTGGTCAGTTCGTCCAGCATTTTGACGAAAGCCTATCCTTACAGCCAAATCTTGAGGCCCAGTCAATTTTTAGTGAAAAAGAAGGATCGACTGCCCTCTCATCCCATTCGCCGAAGCCGGTGATGTTGGCCCATGCGATTTTGGTGAAGGCAAACCCCGAGCGGGAATCGACGATTTCGGACGCGCCCGACGAGGTTTCATTGATTTTTAACGACTCAGTCGGGCAGGAGTTTCTGGCCTTGGCAGTCATTGACCCAAACGGTAAGCGCGTGGACAACCACGACGCAAAACTGGACTTCACCGACCATTCCCATCTGCGGGCATCGGTGTCGAAGTTATCCCCTGGCCGATATACCGTGCGTTACCGGGTTCTTTCGGCGGACGGGCATGTGGTGAGTGGGAAATATTTTTTTGATGTGCATAGTAAATAACACGAGGTGTAATCCAATGGTTAAGCAACCGCAAATTTCTTTCTTTTATGCTGTTTTAGTGACTATTATGGCGTTTGCCTTGGGTCGGGAGGCGGTGGCGGCAGGGGAAGCAAAATCTGCCCGGCAAGCCTATTCAGGCTCGAACATGACATGCCTGGTCGGCAATGACTTTTATGCCGTCCATTTCACCGCCATTCAGGAAGGCCGCCAAAAAGAGGAAAGAACCGACTTCACTAAATACTGCCAAGAAATTCCTGCGATTGGCAAGACCTACCTAAGCATCGACCTGCTGGACCGGGATGTCAGAAAAACCCCTGTCAGCTTGCGCGTGATTAAGGAGGAGTTTAGCGAAGAGGATGGCCGTCCGCCTCAAGAGTTGGGGACGCTAACAGAAGCTTCGGCCAAAATTTACCCCAATGGCACGGCTGACATCGCGGTCGATATCAAACAACCGGGTCATTATGCATTGATAGCCACCATCGGCAATGAAGCGATTAGCGAGGACGACAGGCTGCGCATACCCTTCACCGTGGCCGTCGAAGGGGCTGCGGGTGCGGCCAAGATCAACTGGTTGGGCCGGATCACAGGCTTCATCGTGCTGACCTTCTTCGGCGTGATGGGCTGTATTGGTTTGCGCACCTACCGTGCTTATCGCCCCAAGCGAGGGGCTTCGGTCGGGGCCGAGGCTTGAGGGCATTGGGAGATTGGATAGAATGCCGACACAGAGGGCTGTCATGGCTCGAATAATGGCCCTGCTTGCTCTGCTACTGGCAAGCAGTTCGGCGCTGGCCGATTGGATGGGATTCTCAAATACTGACGAGATTGCGGAACTGTCGGTCATGCCGGGCCAGATGACGCTGAGTCTGCGCATCACGCAGACCAGTGTGCCGGATGGGTCAAGCCTGTCCATCGAGCCAACCGGATCACTGCCGCATTGGCTGGCAGTGCGCTTGCCCACACTTCAGGCAAAAAACGGGACGCCCTATGCAAGCCGTTTGTTGTCTTTGGAACTTAAAGCTGCCAATCCTGAAACGGCTGTGGACGATAGCGGCAGGGCTTATTACGAGGCCCTATTAGCCTATCCGATTGAAGATCGGATGGATGGGTTGACCATCATTCCACCCGTGGAATCCAGCCGACCCATAGGCTTGGTCACGCTCCACCGTGGAGTGCCGGTGAGCGATTTGATGCCCTTGAAAAATCCCGTCACCGTCAGTTTAGATTGGAACGACCCTTGGCGCTCCCGTTTTGATGAACCCCAATTTACCCGCCGACACGCGGAGCCTGGCTCTTTTATTTATCTCGAATCCTATGAAGTGCGGCATGAACTGCTATTGCGATTGAAAGATATTAAAACTTGGCTGGATTTGGGGCTGGCAGACGAGCGTTATGTCGAGGAGGCTGAGAAAGATAAGCTGAAGGAAAAACTGGGTGCATTCCTTCTAGCCCATAACCCATTGGTGATCGACAGCGTCCCCATTTCCCCACAACTTGACCGTGTGGAATTTGTCCGTTATGACCGCTCTGGCATTGTGCCAGTAGACGGGCAGGAGCGGCTGGAAACCGAGACGGTTGTCGTGGGTGTGATGCTATCCTACCTAACCGAACAACCAGCCCGAACTATTCGCCTGCAATGGAATCTGTTTGGCGAAACAATGAAGGCGCGACAGGTCAGCCTACTGTTTGGGAAAGAAACCTTTGATGCCTACATGAACCCAACACAGCCAGTTTTCGATTGGTCGCAGGAAGAATCGCTGAATCCCGCCACACTGACCGAAGATAAATCCGTTTTTGTTGAATCTTCGCCGCCGATTGCCGATCAGCATTCCTCTTGGGTTTCAGCGTCATGGGTCATCGCGGCATTGCTGGTTGGATTTTCCATCCTGTTGTTTAAACCTCGCTTGGTTGAGCGGATACATTTTCAAACTTGGTTGGGGATGCTCTTGATTGTCATGGTGGGATTGTTATTTCACCCATGGCCGGGCAGTTTTGCAGTAAAACCCAGTCAAGCGTCTTCTTCGTCCGACGACGACCGGATAGAACCTCTTCTCCAAGCATTGCTGCATAATGCATACCGCGCCTTCCAATTGCACGACGAAGAAAAAGCTTATGACCGCCTCGCCAAAAGCTTGGACGGCGATTTATTGGAAGACATTTATCTGCAACAGCGCAAAGCCATGCTTGGGCTATCCAAGGGGCTGGGCGGGGAAGGACAGGTCGACCGCATCGAGGTGCTGGAAAGTCATGCCCAAAAGCTGGGCCAACAACCCGGTATGTTGCGGGTGACTTCGCGTTGGCTGGCACACGGGACGGTATCCCACTGGGGACACTCGCACGAACGCCACAACCTCTACCAAGCCCGCCTGACCTTGCGGAAAACCAACGGGGCGGGATGGAAAATCGTCGGCATGGAGTTTCTCGACGGGCAAAGGCTAGGGCAAGGGGCTTCATCATGATTGCCGTTGACGCTTTGCGCTTTAGTTACCCCAAGGATGGATTTTGCTTGGAGATTGACGAATTCAACATTGAGACTGGCGAAAAAGTGGCTATCATCGGGCCTAGCGGAGTTGGTAAAACCACTTTGCTGAAGATCATCGCGGGCATCATCCGCCCCGATTCTGGCAAAATCCATGTTGACGGGGTGGAACTGCATCAATTGAGCGATGCCGCCAGACGCAATTTTCGGATTACCCGCATCGGGTTTGTGTTCCAAGAATTGGAGTTGTTGGAATACCTAAACGTGTTCGACAATATCATCCACACTTATCGAATCAATCCAGTGCTTGACTTGGACTATTCCGTGCGCGAGCGGGCGCATCGTTTGGCGGATGATGTCGGCTTGGGCAACAAGCTGGCAAGAATGCCGGGCGAACTTTCCCAAGGCGAACGGCAACGCGCCGCCGTCTGCCGGGCCTTGCTGCCCAATCCTAGGTTGATTCTGGCCGATGAGGCGACCGGCAACCTCGATCCGGCCAACAAGTCGCATATCTTGGATTTGCTGTTTGAGGCTGCCCACCGGGCGAATGCCAGCTTGCTGGCAGTGACCCACGATCATGAACTATTGCCGCGTTTCGATCGTGTGGTCAATTTTCGCACCTTGCTCGATATTCGGCACATCCCGCCTTTTCCAGAAGGGCGCAGTGCGAACGAGTTGGCAAGACACTTCTAGCCATCCCATGCAACACGATTTTTATCTCGCTTGGCGCTATTTGTGCCATCACCGGGTGCGCACTATTATTTTGGTGGCTTGCCTGAGCTTGTTGGCAACCCTGCCGCTGGCTTTGCATGTCATGCTAGACGCAGGCGAAACACAAATGACCGCCCGTGCAGAGTCAACTCCGTTGCTGGTGGGTTCCAAAGGCAGCGCATTGGATTTGACGCTCAATGCCTTGTATTTTAATGCAGCCAATCAAAGCCACATCACCATGGCAGAATCTGACCGCGTCGGCCAGACGGGTTGGGCCGATCCGTTGCCGATCTACGTCCGCTTCCGTGTCCGGGGCCATCCTCTGGTGGGCGTGACGTTGGATTATTTCGACTTTCGCCGGCTGACCATCGCCCAAGGCAATAGTCTGGCGATGTTGGGGGAATGCGTGTTAGGTGCCGATGCCGCAGAAGCGATGGGGTTAAAGCCGGGTGACAGCCTGCCGACTACGCCCGAAAATCTGTTCGACTTGTCCGGTGTTTATCCAATCAAACTCCATGTGGCTGGCTTATTGGCAAAATCGCACACCCCTGACGACCAAGCGGTCTTCATCGACTTGCAGACGGCATGGGTAATCGAAGGATTGGGTCACGGTCATGCCGAAGGGAAAAAGCCCAGTCAATCTTATGGCTTGCCTTTTGGTCAGGTCGAAAACCATTTGATTCACGATGCCAAACTGCTCACCTACACCGAAATCACCCCGGAAAACCTAGACAGTTTCCATTTTCATGGCGACCCGTCCGGCTACCCCATCAGCGCGGTCATTGCCTTGCCCCACGACCGCAAATCATCGACCTTGCTAAAAGGTCGGTATATAGGCAACGAAGAAGCGGTTCAACTGGTTCAGCCCTTGGAAACCATTCGTGGACTGCTGGAAAACATATTTCGTGTCGGCATCCTGTTTGATGCGGTGTTGGCCTTGGTGGGTGCTGCCATGCTGTTGGCCTTGGGGCTGGTTTTTGCCCTGTCTATGCGGCTTCGGCAACGCGAACTTCAAACCATTTTCCTGTTGGGTTGCAGCAAAACCAAAGTCCTGCGCTTGGTTTCCGCCGAAATCCTGCTACTCGGACTAGCCAGTATGCTTGTCTGCCTTGCCCTGCTTGAATTCATTCAATTGTATGCCGGCGGTTTGGTCCGGCTTTTCATCACGCCTTAATGGAGATTACTGTGTCGCCCAAATTCCTCTCTTTCTGTTTTGCAGCACTCCTGCTTTCGATATCATCCGCATGGGGCGGCGCAGTGACCGACTCGCCCAGCTTGAAAATCGTGGCGACCAACTATCCCTTGGCCTATTTCGCCGAACGCATCGGCGGCAACCGGGTTTCAGTCAACTTGCCCGTGCCACCCGATGAAGACCCTGCCTTTTGGAAGCCTAATGCGAAGGCGGTGGGAGTGATGCAAAAGGCCGAACTGGTTTTGCTCAACGGGGCCGACTATGAAAAATGGCTGCCCAGAGTGAGCCTGTCCAAATTCAAGTTGGCTGACACCTCCAGCAGTTTCAAAAATGCTTTTATCCGCATCGAGAATGCCGTCACCCACAGCCACGGGCCGGGCGGGACGCATTCGCATGAAGGCATTGCGTTCACTACTTGGCTGGATTTCGACCAAGCCGCCAAACAGGCCGAGGCGGTTGCCCAAGCAATGATCCGCAAGCGACCGGAATTGCAAACCGTGATGCTGGATAATTTGAACACCCTAAAAGCGGATTTATCCGCCCTCGACAGCCAAGCCCAAGCGCTGGCTTCATCCAAGCCGGGGCTTCCGCTCCTAGGTTCCCATCCGGTTTACCAGTATCTAGCCCGCCGCTATGGCTTGAACCTAAAAAGTGTACACTGGGAACCCAACGAAATACCTTCCGAAGAGGAGTGGGCCGGGCTTCGCAAGCTGTTGGAAACCCACCCGGCACAGTGGATGATCTGGGAGGCGCAGCCATCCTCTGCCGTTATTGCAAAACTGGCAGCGTTGGGTGTCGGCACTTTGGTTTTCAATCCCAGCGCCAACCGGCCAGAAACGGGAGATTTTATCGAGGTGATGAAAAACAACCTTGGGCAACTGAAAAAAGCGTTTGATTGAATGGAATGAAAACGGCAAGTTTCAACCTGATGGGTATGAAAAACCATTTTCGATGATGTCTATTGCTTTTCATTCCTTACTGTCACCATCAACTTCGCTTGAAAAATAAGTTATGGAATTTTTTGAACAACAAATTAGACAGGAATGCAACGGATCAACAAGATCGTTTATCATTGTTTCATATTATGAAACAGATAAAATAATAGAAATAATTTAATAAAACTTGACGCACCCCCCCCCCACGTGAATCAAAATGGCAGTAAATTCATTACCAAATAATTAAATATCAACAATGCGGTAATGAGGCATTATTTTAGACCGTATTTAATGACGTGTTAATTATAAGGGAACGCCATGCCTGCCAATCGAGTCAATGCAACGCTCAATGAAGCCCAAATTGCAGAGTTACAATCTGCGTTAGGCAGCATCTTTATTAAACATCCCAAACCAACATCGACAACGCCTACCAACCCGGCAAATCCACGAGATGACTTCAACGCTCCGGCGTGGGAGCCAATCCCAGACTCCCTGCGTAGTCAGTGATCCGTTGAATACCTCAGAGCGGCATCAGAGGCTTTCCCACGTGGGAACGATCACAATATAACGCGAGGATACTTTTATGGTGAAGTCTATCTATTTTTTGTTTGGCACAGTTTGCCTAATATGGGCAAATTTTTCCTATTCTTACTGCGTCGAAACGCGCCAAGGGGACGGGTCACTATCACCGGGTGTCATGCCTAGCAGTGTTTGCCAAAGTTTGTTAAGTACTTTGCAGCAACAACAAAAAGGGACGTACATGTTTAGAGTCCAAAATAACGGCTATTACGGAAAACTTTGTAATGAGCCGAACCAAATTAACCACTTCATGTCCGCCTATGCACATTCAAAAGGTTCTTGGTCATGCAGCCAGACTAATACCCCTTGCAGTTCATTGGAAGAAAATGGCGTTTATAGAGTGGAAGTGCAAGGCGATACGTATACTTTGTGTACTTACAATTAAAGTGGAGATATATCATGTCAATTAAGATTGATAAGAATAGAAGATCGTTTCTTATAGGCATGGCGGGTTTAGCCATTTTTGGCTCTGCCGAAGCCAAAGGGCATAAGTGCGCCATCTGCGGTAAACCAGCAGTCGGCTGGTGTCATATGAGAAAAATCTGGGTTTGTGAAAAGCACCGTTATTTCACCCAAGGAGGCGTGAATTGGCAATGCCCTTAATGGGGGCGCAGGGTGTGGTGGTGCACGAACTGCACAGTTCGCGTTCCTCAAATTGATGGGGTTCGTACCTCACCACATCCTAGTGGCTGGTCTGCTTTATTGGGCTTAAGTTTCGATATTTTTCATTTTGTGGTCTAGATTACTTTAACAACAAGGGTTTAATTTGCTCCACCCAAGCCTGCAAACGTTCCTCCGTCAACATGCCTTGGGTGCGTTGGTCGATGACCAATCCGACAAAACGCCCATTTTCAACGGCATCGGAATGGTTGAATTGATAGCCTTCGATACTCCAATCTCCGACTATTTCCGCGCCGTATTCTTTCAGTTTTTCATACAGCGGTCTCATCGAACTGGCGAAGGTGTCGGCGTAGCGTTCTTGGGCACCTAGGCCAAACAAGGCAATGCGCTTGCCGGTCAAGTCGACTTTTTTCAATTCCTTTAGAAACTCCTCCCAATTCGATTCAAGGCAACCGGCTTTGGCGCCCGGCAAAGCTCCCTCGCCATAGCTGGGAACGCCTAAAATAAACCTGTCGTATTGCAGAAAATCCGCCGGAGCAGTGCGGTTGACGTTGACTGGTTTGGCGGCAATTTCATCACCTAACAGTTTGTGTATCTTCTTAGCGATTAGCCGGGTCGTGCCGGTTTCTGTTCCAAAAAATAGACCGATTTTACTCATTTTTCACCTATGGGGGTCGCAGTGCGGCGTGGGAATGCGGATACTAAAACAGGAAATACCTCTGCGCCAACGGCAATACGTCTGCCGGTTCGCAGATTAATAACTCCCCGTCGGCGCGGACTTGATAGGTTTGTGCATCGACTTCAATATGGGGTTGATAGGCATTATGGATCAAATCCTTTTTGCCTATTGTCCGGGTATTGGAAACGACGCCGATAAGCTTGTTCAAACCTATTTTTTCCGCCACGTTCAATTCTGCCGCCGCTTTGGATAGGAATGTCATCGAGGTGGCTTGGCAGGCTTTGCCGAGTGCCGCAAACATCGGGCGGTAATGCACGGGTTGCGGGGTGGGGATGGAGGCGTTGGGGTCGCCCATCGGCGCGGCGGCAATTAGTCCACCTTTTAAGATCAAACTGGGTTTGACGGCGAAGAAAGCCGGGTTCCATAACACCAAATCAGCCAGTTTGCCGACTTCGACCGAGCCGACTTCATGGGCGATGCCATGGGTTATCGCGGGGTTGATGGTATATTTGGCGATGTAGCGTTTGACGCGGAAGTTGTCGTTATTACCCCTCTCCCTATCTCCCGTAAGATGCGAGGGGAGCGAAGAGCCAGAGGTAGAAGGGAGGTGACCACGCTGCACCTTCATCTTATGCGCCGTCTGCCAAGTACGGATGATGACTTCGCCGACCCGCCCCATGGCTTGGGAGTCGGATGAAATCATCGAGAATGCGCCGAGATCGTGCAAGATGTCTTCGGCGGCGATAGTTTCGCGGCGAATGCGGGATTCGGCGAAGGCAATGTCTTCGGGAATGGAGGCATGTAGATGATGGCAGACCATCAGCATGTCCAAATGCTCGTCTACGGTGTTAACGGTGTAAGGCCGGGTCGGGTTGGTGGAGGAAGGCAGTACATTGTGTTTGCCACAGGCTTTGATGATGTCCGGGGCGTGACCACCGCCGGCCCCTTCGGTGTGGTAAGTGTGAATGGCACGGCCTTTGAACGCGGCGAGGGTGTCTTCGACAAAACCGGATTCGTTCAGCGTGTCGGTATGGATGGCGACTTGCACATCGTAGTCGTCGGCGACGGTCAGGCAGCAATCAATCGCGGCGGGGGTGGTTCCCCAGTCTTCATGCAGTTTCAAGCCCATCGCGCCGGCTTCGACTTGCTCGACCAAGGCTTTCGGCAAACTGGCGTTGCCTTTGCCGAGCAAGCCAATGTTCATCGGCAATCCGTCCACGGCTTGCAACATGCGGTGCAAATTCCATGGGCCGGGTGTGCAAGTGGTGGCATTGGTTCCGGTGGCCGGGCCTGAGCCGCCGCCTATCATCGTGGTGATGCCGGACATCAAGGCTTCTTCCACTTGCTGCGGACAGATGAAATGGATGTGCGAATCAACCCCGCCGGCGGTGATGACATGGCCTTCCCCGGCGATGATTTCGGTCCCCGGTCCGATGATGATGGTCACGCCGGGTTGCACGTCAGGATTGCCAGCCTTGCCGATGCCGCTGATGCGTCCGGCGCGGATGCCGATGTCGGCTTTGACGATGCCCCAATGATCGAGGATCAAGGCATTGGTGATGACGGTGTCCGCCGCGCCGTCGGCATTGCTGACTTGGCTCTGGCC
>CAIYXP010000227.1 GCA_903930145.1 uncultured Methylococcaceae bacterium | reverse complement strand
GTTATATTAGCCAAACCAATAATGGTTAAAGCTGCAATTAAAAAAGACCACAATAGATTCGGCTGCCAAATAAATTTGGAAACATATTTTTTATCACCAGGATAAGGAGTCAGGGCTGGGAAATATTTATCCATAATTTGTTGTGAATTAGGCATTAACCAAATCAGTATAGATAGATAAAACAATGACTTAAAAGCATCTGAGGAAAAGCCAGTGTCCATTACGCGAGCATTGAGCTTTTGAAATGAAAATCCCAAAAAAGTTACAACTGGCTCCAATAAACCAAGTTGGTTTTTCCATTCCAGAGGCAGCGCTATTCCATGAAGTGCTAACATTGCCCCTGCCATCAACTCAGCACTATTCAAATCCTTCGTCCTAAAAAACGCCAACGAAAATACAAATGCCAGAAATGTCAAAGCACACCCAAGAAAACTACCCATTGCAGTGCTGTACCTCAAGTCCTGCCCCATTTTCCTTCTAAGGTTTCTCCAGAGGTGATTTATTGTCAAATAAAATCCATGCAATCCTCCCCACAACAGATAATTCCAGCCTGCACCATGCCAAAGGCCACCAATCACCATGGTGATCGACAAATTCATCATCAATTGCCATGATTTCTTTTTACCATGGCTAAGAGGTGTATAAATATATTCTCGTAAAAATCTGGAAAGCGTCATGTGCCAACGTCTCCAGAATTCGAAAATGTTGACCGCTTTATAAGGGGAATGAAAATTCAACGGCAACCTAATGCCTAGCATCAATGAGCTACCTATCGCCATGTCCGAGTAACCGGAAAAATCAAAATATAACTGAAATGCATAGCAAAATCCACCTAACCAAGCTTCCAGAAATGTCAAAATCTGACCACTATCTGCGATTGAATAAACAACCACTGCATGGGGGGCTATGCCATCAGCCAGAACAGTTTTCTTAAATAAGCCCATAAAGAATACCGTTAACCCTACAGCAAGATTTTGGTAGTTAAATTTATAAGTGTTGCTATTCTCAAACTGGGGGATCATTTCCTTGTGATGAATAATCGGCCCAGCAATTAAATGTGGGAAATAGGTAATGAATAATAGATAATGAATAAAATTGTAGCCTTTTACTTCACCACGGTATGCGTCAACTAGGAATGCAATTTGAGTAAATGTGAAGAATGAAATTCCGAGGGGTAAAATAATATTATCAACCTTCCAATCCAATCCAGTCAGTACATTCAAGTTATTAATAAAGAAGTTTGTATATTTGTAATAACCCAAAAGCGATAAATCAAACACCAATCCTATAATGAGAATTGTTTTAGATTTAGTACATTTGCCACAATTACGAAGTACCCTGATTAGCCAAACCCCTAAAGAATAGTTAACAAAGATGGATGAAAGCAACAGAATTAGATAATTTGGATTCCACCAACCATAAAAGAAAAGTGAGGCCGAAACAAGCCATGCTGATGCAAAGATATTGCTATATCTGGAGATTTGAAAAAATACAAATGTAACTAAAGGTAAAAAGATGAATATAAAGGGGTAGGAATTAAATAGCATTGTTAAAGTTACTATACTTAACTTACTAGTTTATAATTTTTGGTAGATTTGAATCCAAATAATTTTTATGCACAACCAATCTTGGCGCATTTTATGCTCATTATTGATTTGTGTGATTGATTCCCTAGTAGGCGGTGCTAGGTCTTTGCTTAGGATGGCGTCCCCAGGGGGATTCGAACCCCCGTCGCCGCCGTGAGAGGGCGATGTCCTAGGCCTCTAGACGATGGGGACGCAATATAAACATTTTACACTAACTTTGTACTGACATGTTAACATTTATTCGATTCGGTTATTGATGCTTGGTTTGATGTTTGGAGTCACGCCTAGTGGCTAAGGCATTTCACAATCTTATCCACTTGATTTTATAGTATATTTTGGATAGATTCAGCTAGGTGCGCCAATGAAGCGTAAAATCGTAGTTGTTATAAGCTTGCGATCATTTGTAGTCGGCTATTTCACTCGTCATTTTTATGCATTGGCTATTGATCCTGAAATATTGGGGATTTTATCCGCCTTTTACATTCAGATGCCTATCGCAAGACATTTTCTTTCACAAGTATAATTTAGGGTGTTTATAGGACGTATAACCCGCAGTTAGAATTCATTAATTCTAATATAAGATAGAGAATAAGATTATGAAAAAAATAAATATGTCTTCTACACAGAATGGATTCAATCTGGTTGAGTTGATGATTGTTGTCTCCATTATCGCTATTCTGGCAAGAATTGCAGTACCTGTCTATGTCAAATATATAGGTCGTTCAAACCGGGTCGCTGCCATCTCCTATTTACTTAATCTTTCCAATAAACAAACTCAAATGATGCTTGACACTCATCTATACTCAAGCACCATCACGACAACATATCCTGTTCCAAGTCAAGTTTCAAGTAATTATACCATAGCAGTCACCGCGCCTTCGACTACCCCGCCAACGTTTACCATTACCGCAACCCCTGTCACCGCACAACTCGCACGTGACAGCTCATGTGGCTATCTCAGGATAGATGAAACGGGTAACACCTACATTAGTACCAATGGCACGAGCTACACAACCGGTACGGCCACAGTCAAGAATTGTTGGACAGGGAAATAACCATGAATAATCATTATTCAAAACCAAATCTACATAGAAATCAACAATCAATGGGTTTTACCCTTGTCGAGATGATGGTAACAATCACTGTCTTGTGTGTATTGTTGACCATTGCTGTCCCAACTTATCAAAAATTCACTAGCACTCAACGAATAAAATTTGCCACTTTTGATTTAATGAGTGATTTAATGTTAGCGCGTAACGAGGCCATCAAGCGGAATACAAGTATTAGTCTTTCCGTTATTTCATCTGGCTTATGCTGGAAGGATGGATGGAAAATCTTAAATGGCACCACAGCACTTAGCGTTCACAGTGCAATTGATGGTGTCAGCATTGTGGATTCCGTCAATACATCCACAAATTGCAGCAATATCCCAGTGTTAACCTATAATAGTGCAGGAAGATTGTCATCTTCTGTCATAATTTTCACCATCGATCCAAGCCCTAGCACCACATCCGTCGATTCCCGCTGTATTAGTGTAGATTATACGGGTAGGGCAAGAAGTTACCTGAAAAGCGGGGGCAGTTGTTAAATGAAACACCGCATCAATAACAAATTCATTTCTGGCATAAGCATGATAGAGGCGCTAGTCACGCTTGTCATTCTGTCCCTTGGGCTGCTCGGTTTAGCGGGTTTGATGTCGGAAAGCATGAGAGCAACATTGGAATCCTACCAGCGGGCGCAGGCTCTGATCATGATTCAGGACATAGCTGCCCGTATCACTGCCAATCGCTTGGTGGCAGCCTGTTACGCAATCACCACTGATCTTACTAACGGCTCCCCCTATCTTGGTACTGGGGTCACGAATACTCCCACTTGTACGGCTGGCACCTCGACACAACAAAATCGGGCCACTGCGGATTTAAGTGATTGGAATTCGATGCTAAAAGGCGCAGCAGAAACTACAGCCAGCACTGGAGGCACTAATATTGGAGGAATGATTGGGGCGCGTGGATGTATTAGCCTTATAGCAACCAATACTTATCTGATTAGCGTTGCTTGGCAAGGCGTTGGTAAAACCAGTGCCCCTTCTTCAAGTATGTCGTGTGGAAAGAATTTGTATGGGGATG
>CAIYXP010000226.1 GCA_903930145.1 uncultured Methylococcaceae bacterium | reverse complement strand
TTCTATTGGCTTTGCGCGAGGAACCTAATGACGGTGAATCATTGGAGGATTGGGTAAAACGGGTTTATGAAAAATAGTAGTACGACTCAGTTTTTACTGGAGGATAAACTTTTCGAAGTTATCGATCCGGGTAAACCACTTACTGAAAGTGATATAAAAACATTTGAAGCAAAAATAGGAATTAGACTTCCATCTCAGCTACGACATTTTTACTTACGTTGGAATGGTGGTTTGCCTTGCCCCATTGATATTCCTGACGACAAATCAGCTTGGGTTCGTCTTCATTGGACAAAAGAAGCGGAAGCGTCCGAAGGTCGTGGGGGGGTCACATTTTCAGGTTTGTTTGAGATAAATTCAACTCCCGGATTGGATTTTTTGTGTACATGGCATGATTTTAAAAATAATATTCCTACAGATTGCATAGGCTTTGGTAGAAACTCCGGCAGCAGCTTATATCTAATAGGCATCAAAGAATACAACCTAGGCAAAATATTCTTTTGGGAATCATCTTATCAAGCCGACATTGCCGAAGGCGAAATCCCTAGTTACGACAACATTGCCTTTGTTGCCAATTCCTTTACCGAGTTTCTCATAGCCTTGCGTGAAGAACCCGACGAGGGTGAATCATTGGAGGATTGGGTGCAACGGGTTTATGAAAAATAATAATTTAGCTGAATTATTGATCGAAAATCAACACATTAAAGTCATCAATCCGAGTGCGGCTGTTAACGAAATTGATATATCGACTTTTGAAACTAAACTTCAAATAAAGTTACCTAATCAATTGAGAAGTTTCTATCTACTCTGGAATGGCGGGTTACCATGTCCTGCGTATATGCCATTAAGCAAATCGGTATGGATACGTTTATTTTGGAATAAGGATGCTAAAGCTGCTGCAAATGGTCCGGCAGCCGATCTAAACGGGTTATTTGAAATAAACGCTCTACCCAGTATGGACTTTTATCGAACTTGGAATGATTTCAAAGATAGAACTCCACATGATTTATTATGCTTTGCACGAGATTCCGGCGGCAGTCTTTTTTTGATTGGAATTAAAGAATATAACCTAGGCAAAATTTTTTTTTGGGATCGGGATTATGAAGCAGATATTGAAGCAGGCGAAATCCCCAATTATGACAACATCGCCTTTGTCGCCAATTCCTTTACCGAGTTTCTATTAGCCTTGCGCGAGGAACCCAATGACGGCGAATCTTTAGAGGATTGGGTGAAACGGGTTTATTCAGAGTGACGCATCAGGGCAATTGCATCAAGCAATTAAAATCGTCAAAAAGGAAAAAAGTGCCGTCATTCCGATCAGGGATGTCGGACAAATCGGCAGGACAGCCGATTTGCACAGCCTTGCTGCCCGCAGGGTGAGATACAGGGATGTATCGAATGTATCCATCGTCCAAGGATGGCAAACTCTCTCAACGGACAAGGGTTTGAAGCTTCCCTGCAATCTGGATTCCGGCAATCCATGCCGGAATGACGAGGTTTTGGCATTCATGCGATTACCCTGAGTGATGCATCAAATACGCTGGCATCCCCCTTATGATTTTGCCGCTGCCCGCCCCACTTTTGTCGATGCATGGCCTCAAGCATGGCAAGAATTGGCTCCCGCCAGTGAAATAATCCATCTGAACACGGAGGAAATGAATGCATTGGGTTCACAAATCATCGGTTTTAGCCATTGGTTTAAACCGGCATCGACAAAGCCGTTGTTCAACTTAGGCTACAGGCTGGATGCCGCCATTGCCCGTTTAGGCCGGTCTTGTTTTATCCGGCTGACTTCGCGCAGCCCAAAAGACTCCCTGCATTCTTTACGCAAAGGCATGAAAGTGACTGACGGCAAACAGGCTTTAGCCTTGTTGATCGAAGGTTCACAACGTTGCGCGGCTGATTGTCGCATGGCGCTGGATGCGGGTCATTCATTGGGCATCGTCGTGCGGCAGTGGATAGATTTCCCGGCTTGGGCCGAGTTCCGCTGTTTCATGCTTGACCGCCGTTGGGTCGGTGCAAGCCAAGCCCAACATTTGGAAAGGACGGTTTTCCCAATGATAGCGGAACACCAAGCAGCCATTATCAAAGCATTGCATCTGTCTATGGAACGCATCATTTCAACTTCGCCTATTCAAAATGCCGCATTCGATTGGGTTGCTTTACCCTCAATAGCACTGGATTCACCCTCACATTTGGCAATCCTATTGGATGCCAATCCCTTGCTTGATGTCACCGACCTTGGTTTATTTTCTTCATTCGATGATTTTGACAACACATTCCGGTTTTATACTTCAGACGGAGTTGCAAAGCTTGCTTTGTCACTGTCGTTTAACGACTAAATCGTTTCCTGTTATCATTTGGAGTTGATGCGTGAGCGGGAAGGTTAAACTTCCCCTAAAACGTTCATTAGTTTTATAATCTAGCATAAAAAGCTGAAACCAAACAATTAACGGGAAAGCTAGACATGTCAGTAGTCAATATTCCAATTTCACAAGATGTTTTAGATTCCGCACGATTGACGGTCAGTGAATTAAAGCGTGAAATCGCACTATCACTTTACGACCAGCGACGTTTATCCATCGGGAAGGCGCGTGAATTAGCCAATATGACTTTATGGGAGTTTCGTCAGATATTGGCATTCCGCAATATACCACCGCACTATGATGAAGAAGATTTGGCGGAGGACGTAGCGGTTTTACGTGAACTGGGCATATTGTCTATATGAGCATAGTTATTAGCGATACATCGCCTTTGACAAATCTTGCAGCAATCGGTCGATTTGAATTGTTGAAAAGCTTGTATGGTGAATTATATATTGCTGATGCGGTTTACCAAGAATTGAACGCCCAAGCCCGATCATGGCCGGGTTGGGACGAAGTGATGGCGGCTCGTTGGATTCATCGTCAAACCGTGCAAAACCACTTGCTCGTACTGGCTTTGCGCCAAGACCTTGATGCGGGAGAATCAGAAAGTATTGTGCTTGCACTGGAGTTAAATGCTGAGATAATTTTAATGGATGAACGGGATGGACGACATAAGGCTCAGGGTTTGGGATTAAAAACTGTTGGGGTAGTGGGTATTTTACTGGCAGCCAAGGCGAAAGGTATACTTCCTGATATTAAATCTTGCTTAGATGCTTTGCGGATGGATGCAGGATTTTATCTGGGTAATCCAGTTTATCGTGAAGCTTTAAAACTAGCCGGGGAATTATAATTAGTTAGAGATTGCTCCCGCGCTCCGGCGTGGGAGCCAATCCCGGATGCTCAGCTTTATCAGCGAACTGTTGAAATCCGTAGATCGGCATGAGTTGCGTTCCCATGTTGGAACGTGGGAACCTTCAAAAAATCCTCATCTCGTGCGTTTCCTTGCCCATCTTGGTCATAACGATAGGTCACGCCGATTCAAGTGTGGACTCAAAGTGCTTAGGATTGCTATGATTTCAACCGTGGTCAGATTGGGATCAGATGCCGGACGTTGTGGTAAACACCGGCAATTTATCTTTTCTGACCATCTACTCTTGCCCGAACCTCAAAAATCAGTCATGCTGATTGCCTAAAAGTGGCGCAACGAAACCGTTCCAGGCTACCCGCAGAGTCTTCGGGTAGCGCTGATAGTTGTTAGGAATGGGGTACTTAAATTGCTTTTGATACTCACGTGAAAACGTCTTTTGTAACTACACCCTAAAGAGTTAATTATGAACATAAAACCTTCGGAAGTGAACGCGTTCTTTTTGGGGTCAACCACCGTGAAGGGGTTGGCACTTCAGGCATTTATTGCGTGTTACATTGGGGCATGCCGAAAAAACGGTGATGCCTGGGGGAAAGTCACGAATGATGATTTGGTTGCCGTGGCTGACGAGACTCGCTACGCTAAGGTTCTGTCTGCAATTCCCACCATTTTTTGGGATGCGTTGAGGGACCCTTTGTTCAACGTTTGGTTTGAGACCGAACGAAAAAATGGGGTGCAGCGTTTCTCCGCCAAGGCGGGGGATGCGGAAATTCACCATCGTAGTGGCGGCACTGAAAAAACCCCGTCCAGCTTGCTGGGATGGCTATGCGATTACGTCATCTCCGATTCTGGCGTTTGAGGTTAAACAGTTCTGCTGCATTGGCGAAGGGAGTCGCCAGTTCTTACAAGTGTTGGCTTTTTTTTCGAATATTAAATTTAATTCGGATTTACACAAGCTTGGTGTGGGCTTGATTGTTTGCGATGGGAGCCTGCACTGCTTCTATGCAGGTTTGCATGGATGCAATGTAAATTTACATTGCTCTAATGCAAACCTACATTACTATGATGAAAACTTGTTTTGCAACAATGCAAGTTTTCATTAGAGTAATGTAAGTTTTAATTGCAACACTGTAAACTTGCATTGCTGCTATGTTAATTTACATCGTCGTAATGTCAGCTTGCATAGGCTCATTGCAAGCCACCAATGGCGCAAAGCAAATCGGTGTCGCAACACTGAAAGCCTAATAATAGCCCTTTAAAACTGGCATGGCATCACTGCAAGCCTGCAAAAGCCCACAGCCGATAGAAATGGGTGTGGTTAATCTTTAAATCGTCAACCGGAGGATTTTTTAAGTCATGGCCCAATTTCCCAGAACCGATGCAGAGTTGATCGCCTTGGCGAACGATGTGCTCACCGGCTATCGCGTCCATCCCGATATTTTTCACAACCCGCCCATTGATATTGAAGGCGTGACCACCAAGCTGGTTAACTATTCTGAAGTCGATCACCGATGGAATGTCAACCACGCCGAAGGTGTCATGCTCACCGCCCAGCGCGGCGTCATCTCCGTTGAGATTGCCAGCGACATTCGCGCCTTGCTCCGCCATGCAGAAACCGTGGTGCAAGACCCGGCCCAATTGAAGTTGATTGGTTGGGGCGGTCGCGCCGAACCCACGCCCTTGCAACTGCCCGGTCAAGTGCATAATTTGACGCTGGTCAAGCAAGGCGCGGATTGGATCAGCCTCACTTGGGATACGGCCTCTGACGGCGGCAAGCCCTCCACCTATGTCATCCAATATCGCATCATGCCCGATGGCGATTGGTCCATCGCCGACACCACGCCAGACACGAAAATCACCCTTGCCGGCCAGCCCAAAGGCAAAACCATTGAGTACCGCGTCTTTGCCCGTAATAAAGCCGGAGATGGGTTGGTGAGTAATGTGATTGAAGTGGTGTTGTAAAAAGGTGAAACCCCTATGACCACGGTTTCCCTCGTAGAAGCCCAAGCGAAGCTTGCGGAACTGATTCATTCGCTCCATTTTGGTGAAGAAGTCCTGATTATCGAAAACGACCAACCCATTGCCCGGATTCTGGCTGCACAGCCACAATCGCACCAGCCACGTCGACCGGGTTCATTGCGCGGGACGGTATTGCACATGGCAGACGATTTCAACGCACCGCTGGATGATTTCAAGGAGTATATGGAGTGAGGCTGCTCATTGATTCGCAATCCTTGATATGGTTTGTCGATCAAGATCATTTGCTGAGTCGAACTGCTCATGCCGCCATCACCGACCCGGCTAATGATTTGTTGTTAAGCGCGGCGTCGGTTTGGGAAATCGCCATCAAGGTTGGCCTTGAGAAACTTACGCTCTCCTTGCCCTATCGTGTCTGGATGGAACAAGCTATTGCCGATTTGGGGCTGGTAATCCTGCCCATTACCGTTAAAGCCGCTGGCCTACAAGCGGCTTTGCCTTGGCATCACCGCGACCCGTTCGACCGCCTAATCATTGCCCAAGCACTGGTCGAAAACATACCGGTTGTCAGCATTGACCGAATTTTCGATGATTACGGCATTGAACGGCTATGGAATTCCGCATAAACTCTATTATCGTGTACCGGTTCTTGTCGGGTCACGGGCATCCATGCCTAATCCGAATTACGTGACTATCGCATCATGCCCGATGGCGATTGGGCCATCGCCGACACCACGCCGACACGAAAATCACCATTGCCGGTCAGCCCAAAGGCAAAACCCTAGAATACCGCGTCTTCGCCCGCAACAAAGCGGGGGATAGGTTGGTGAGTAATGTGATTGAAGTTGTGTTGTAAATATGCAATGGTTGGCAAAGAGCTTTATCGTTTAATAAACAACATGTTGTGCGTGGGCAGACGATAAAGTCGCCCCCCCATACACTGCTAAGTCCCTACAAATCTAAAAAAACAAGGATTGACAATGTTTGAAAACGTAGAAAACTCTTTGAATAGGTTAGGAGATGCAAGAGCCGAGAAAGATTTATTATTGGACTCAGCATTTATTCAAACTGCCGAATATCAACTACTTTTGCATCAGCGTTCTGGCTATGTTGTTGTTGGAAGACGTGGAACTGGTAAAAGTGCACTATTTAAAGAGCTTAAGTTAGCATTCTCTGAGCTACATAAATACCAAGTAATTTCACTTGAGCCTGATGGGAATGAAATATATCCAATTCATGCAATAATTAGACAATTGTCAGCAAATGATGCGGACTACGATGCACTACATGAGGTTGCAACAACACTATGCCGGTATGCTATTTTACTAGAAATATTAACTGATCACGTTGCAGCTCGAAAAAATATTTACTCTCTTCTTGATAATAAGGATCGGGAGCTACTTAAATATCAACTAGATTTATGGAGTAGTAATGGCACTGGAATGCTTGAACGCTTGTATTGTAGAGTAAAGCCATTTCTTGATTCGCAACGCGATACGGGCATGCTTCTTGGGGAGCTTAATATAAATCTTCAATATCGCCGCTTGCTACTTTTGTTGCAAAAGTTGTTAAATGCTAATAGTAAACCATATGCATTTTTGGCTGACAGGCTCGATGAAGGTTTTAGACCTGAAGACATTGGTGTAGCTTTCATCAATGGAATAGTGTCATCTGTTACGGAATTGAGTTGTGCAATTCCAAATATTAGAGCAACTATTTTTCTTAGAGATAACATATTCCGGGCAATACAAAAAAAGGATCTCAACTATACACGTAATATAGAAGGTCAAGTTTTGCGCTTGCATTGGAATGAAGAGAGTCTTTTAAAACTCATCTCAACAAGGCTTCGAATAGTATTTAAAAGCATTCCTGATGATCAAATGCATGATGGCTGTGATTCTGATATTACAGATC
>CAIYXP010000225.1 GCA_903930145.1 uncultured Methylococcaceae bacterium | reverse complement strand
CTGCCCCCCCGACTGCTGGATCACCGCGCTGCCGGAGACAACCTGCCCACCCGTGGGCAGTTCGTTCGGCGCGGGGTCGGCCAAGGCGACACCGGCCATGGCCAGGTGTATCGCCAAAACGATGGGTTGAAGCTTGAAGCTGCGATTTTTGCTGGGGGTATCCATGATTAATGTCTCCTATTTTTATATGTTATCGGTTCGGTGACATCTTCCAAAGTCACTGGATGTTAAAAATATTTACTCAATTGTGCCCAGAAACGGGGCGTGTCATAGGTGCCATCTACGTCTCTGCCTTTGATTGAAGCGGCAGGATTGGAGCCTATGCGCTGGGCTACGCTCAATTTGACGGAAAAATCACCCGGCGCAATCCAGTTAACTCCAAAACCGCCGCCACTCAGTGTGTAGTCGTTTGGTCCCGTCCCAATACCCACCCAAGGATTGTTGTGCAAAGTCACTCCGCCATGGTCGATGAATCCAACCAACTGCACGTTGTTGTATACATCATAGCGTAGCTCAAAATTCATCAAATAACCTTCGTCCGCCAAGGCTTCGTTGACTGGATAGGCACGAATGCCATAAGGCCCACCCAAACTGAATTTTTCGGAAGAATCGAGATTCTTGGTGGATAATTGGCCTACGAAATTGGCCCAGAAGCTAAACGGCCCCCACACTTTCTGCAATCGTGAAAACGCCAAAGTGAATTTTTGGTATGAACCTTGAGTTCTGGCTGTCACTTGATCAAAGTCGTAGTAAGCTTGGTTATCCTGAAGATCCAAATCACCTGCACTGAGGTAAAAACTAAAGTTGTTAAACCCGCCGCCCAACCATTGGTCACGCAAGTCACCTTGCAAGCCAACATAGCCCACATTGATGGTTTTGTCACTCAGTGTTAAAAACTTGTTAACGTTGTGATATCGCCTAGTGTCGAAACCTGCCAGCGTATATAAATTTTTCGAACTGCTGCGTATTACCGGATAGCTGGCAAAAGTGCCTCCTACCCAAGCATCGCCGTCTACATCTTGGGCACTTAGGTCTTCAAAGTAAGCCACACTGCTCAATACGTAATACATCCCTGACCCAGCAATACCTACACGCAAGCCCGAATTTCCGATAGGCATGGTGTAGGTCAGGCGTCCATAGACACTGCCTGAACTGCCTTGCAAACGGAAGGTGGCTTGGTCACCCCTGCCAAAGGGATTGTTGATGAACAATGAGCCGCCAAATTGATGTTCGCCAACTGTGTTGATGCCAGCATTGGCATAATCAAGGCTACCGTTGAACATTGGGCGTGATTCGATGTTCAAATCAAGCGCGGTGGTTCCGGGCTTCACCCCTTGCTTAAGAGTCGGTATGGCAGACACTCCCGGCAAATCATTCAGCAACAAAACACCCCGCTCCAAATCATCCATGCGGATAATTTGCCCTTCGGGCTGTGCCGCTAGGATGGTTCCCTTGGCCTGTTCGGTTGAGATGACATTGTTAGGGTTGTTAACAGTGACAGCATCCAAGCTCCCCTCTACCACCCTAATCTCCACTTCTCCGTTGGTGATTTTTTGTTCGGGCAACCAAGCTCGAACCAAGTAGCCTTGCTCTCGGTAATACATAGCCACTTTTTGAGCGACCGCCCACAAATCCTGGACCGTAAGCTCGCGGCCAAGCTCGCTGGCGATATGGGCTTCCAATTCGGCTTTTGGGATCAGTGTCGCACCAGTGATATTCCACTTTTTGGCAATCAGTGTGCCGCTTTGCCCTGCTGCTGGAGGGGTAGGCTTAGGAACAGCTATTGACGGTCCTACAGAAGGGGAGGGGATTAACGGACGTGGCTGGTTGCGCATGATCGCACCCGCATCAGGGACGTTGGGTGGCAGGGATACTTCGGCCAAGGCTTGCGATGCCATCGCTAAGCATAGCAATCCAATGATAAGCCGAATATTTTCCTTGCCGGCTCTTGTGGTTTCAAACATAGTCATGACCCCTTGGTTTCCCCTCTGGACAAATTGGTACGAATTCTCCAGCAAACCGACTTATATGGAATACTCAAAAGGTTTGGGAGCATTAAAATTCTACTCCCAATTAATGGCAATGTGAACAAAATCTAATTTGGGATTTATAACGTTTATTTCCATAGGCCAGTTTGATGCTCACTTAAATTTCTAAGCATGTGATATTGCTTTATAACCAATGTATGTTCAAATTAAATAACCATAATTCAAAAAGTGGTTGTTTTCCTCTAACACAATCATTGCTAAAGTGGCGTTTATGGCTCATGCTTATGCAGCTCCTAGCCGAAACGGTCGGATCATTTGGCAGTGATTTTTATCGATTTGCTGCCCAAGCAATGGAGCAGGGCCTAACGGCAACTTTACATAAACATGGGTTCATAGGGGCTAGACGGCAATGCCGCTGACATCTTTTCTGAGGCTTAAAGCATTGGGGATGGATCAGTGTTTCCTAACAGGCTCCACACTTACCCCTACCAAAACTTAAGAGGTTTTCATGTCTCTCGCAAAAAATTTCATCTTGCTTTGCCTGATCGGTGTTTTCTTGACCGCGTGCGGTGAAGGCGGATTGTTTGGCAATAATCCAGGGCCGAAAAAGCCGGGTTGGGCCAGCCAAGCAACTGAAAAATTGCTTCAATAAACCTATCGAATCGATAATTTGAGTTGGGAAGCGGTCATTACCGTTTCCCGACGAAAATGCTAGGATAAAACCTTAACCATTCATCCGTCGGATCCAAGTTTTCTCAATATATTCGATTATGAGAATCAGACAAAAATAGAGTTATTTGGCATTATCAAAATACTGCCATCGACTATTTCAAGAATGAATATAACGGTTGATGGTTTGGCCGTACTTGACGATGATGAAAAAAACTAAGCCCATGCAAACGCAGCTCGCGTTTTCAGGCAACATAATTTGTCCATCAATATAATCAAATTTTAACGGGGCGGAACGAAAGTGGCTTCGGTGCAGAGGCTTTAGGCTTGTGGGGAGGCATCATAGAATCAGTGCCAAAATCGAAGGGCTTCGTAGCGAAAAGTCGCCGAGACCCACTGAAGCTCAATGCTGTTTGAGTTAAGCATTGGTTTCAGGCCGAAATAAGCCTGTTGTGAGCGAAGTCGAAGCGCATGAACGGGCTTAACCGATCATCCTTCGACAGGCTCAGGACGAACGGTTAAGCCTTATTTTTTAGATGTTAAAACACTTACGAACCCCTGCTTTATTTCGACCCACTTCTGCCACAGTCAACTAGGCGGGCTGTCGTCCTGACGGGTGAGGCATCAACCCTGGTCAGGGTCAGGACCCATCTTGCGGAATGGAAAGGGCATTTGTTCAGTTTTGTAGGTCATGAACAACATCATTTGCCAAGTCCAATTCGACATTGCCTCTCCCCACCTGATGCTTCGCTCAGACACATTGCCCGTCAAAAGGTGGACGAGGAATTGATAAAAGGCCAGCAATAATATCAATTTTCCCACAAACCAATTGATGAGGTTGAATAAAACAACAAAAAAAATCCGAACTATGGCGTTGGGGCGTACTGGATTGTTATCGTTCATGTTGCAAAAAACTCCACACTCTAAGCTTATGGTCAGTGCAGGCATTGCCAACGGGCAATGCCTACACCAACTTGGTTGTTAACCTTGTTGTAATAGATTGCGTAGATCGATGGTGGCTGCATTGGCTCTGGCAATGTAGTTTGCCAAGGTCAAGGAATAGTTTGCGAACAAACCAAAACCACCGCCGTTGAGGATGACAGGGCTTAGAAATGCCCCTTGCCCATCTTCCAACTCGTGAATGATGGATTGCAAAGAGACCAAAGCCGTTTTGTTGCCCAAAATGTCGCGGAAGTCGAACTCGACCGCACGTAAAATATGGATGGTCGCCCAACAATAGCCGCGTGCCTCGAAGAAAATGTCGTCGATGTTCCACCACGAAGTCTTGGTGACAGCCACTCGACCGTCTTCCTGGCTAATCTGCCTCGCATCACCCGCACTTGCGCTCAAGCGGTTGGACAAGCTGCCCAGGCGCTTTTCCAGAATTTCCAAATACTGGCGGAGATTGTCGGCCCGAGAGTAGAACTGGGATTCGTTACCCGCTTCGCTGCCCGTGGTGTTACCAGCCGGACCCTTCTTCCTTAACCGTTCGCGGTAGCGCTCCATGGCTTCAATGCCCTTGGAATACTCAGATTCCGAAGACGGCAACTGCCAAGACTTATGGTCAAAATAAAACATTGGTTCTGCCTTGGCCAAGTCGGCATCTTCTTTGGACTGCGATTGGGCGCGGGCGATGTGGTTACGCAATGCCGATGTGCCGTCGCGCAACGAGGTCAACACACCGTATTCCCATTGTGGCATGTTGTCTTCCAACACGCCGGGGGGGAACATGTCGTTCGACAAGAACCCGCCGGGCTTATGCAGCAGTGTGTCCGCAATGTGGATCAGGGCAGTGGCATAAGCATAGCCTAGTGGCATGTCTTTGGGCTTTTCCACCCCTGCGTCTTGCATCGCAACTTGAAGTACGTCGAACCGTGGTTCCTCGTCTCCCCAATATTCGGCGATGCCAAATAATAAGAGTGCGATGAAAACAATCACGCCGCCCACCGTCCACAGTGGGCCTTTTTCTTTGAGCGTTTTCGGATTCAAAATATCCAACACACCGGCGTTGGGTGGTTTTACTGGGCTTGCTGTTTTCTTTGGCGCTGACATAGTTGGTCCTGTGGCGATTTCCCCAATTGGGCGATTATATCTTATTCGTGTTGCTAGTGCAGAGGGTAGTCAATTCAATCTTTAGATTTTCTTGCACGGGGGTGGGTTTGGTCATAGACTGCCGCCAGCCGCTGGAAGTCCAAATGCGTATAAATTTGCGTGGTGGATATGTTGGCATGACCGAGCATTTCCTGAACTGCACGCAAATCGCCGCTTCCTTCAAGCATGTGGCTGGCGAAGGAGTGTCGCAGCATGTGCGGGTGAACATGGGTATCCAAGCCCAATTTGACCCGCCAGCGCTCCAAACGTTGCTGAACGCTACGCGGGGCGATTCGCTTGCCGAGACGGCTGACAAACAATGCCGTCTCCATGCCCGTCACATAACTCCCTCGATTTTTCAACCATAGGGTGATCGCCTCGCAAGCCTTAGTGCCTAAAGGGACATAACGTGAACGGTTGCCTTTGCCTGAGCGGACAAAAACCAAGCCTTCAACCAGATCGACATCGTGGCAATCCAGTCCGGTCAATTCGCTTAAACGCAGTCCCGAAGAATAGAATAACTCCCACATGGCGACATCGCGAACTTCGAGAGCGTCATCCTGCTTTGCGTCTAGCATCGCGGTCAGGCGGTCCACATCCAAAGGCTTGGGGAGTTTACGTGCAGATTTTGGGGCATGAACCCCTCGTGCCGGGTTTAGGGCCAACCGCCGCTCACCCACTAAAAACTCAAAGAACCCACGGATGCTCGACAACTCCCTTTGTAAGCTGCGACTTCCCATGTTGGCACGGTGGCGAGTGGCGATATGCGCTCTGATGTGATGGTCCCTCACTTCCTCCCAAGCCTCTAGCTTGGTTATTGTGCAAAAGTCGGAGAATCTCCGCAAGTCCCGGCTATAGGCATCAAAAGTGTGGTCGGATACCCGTTGACGCACTTGCAGCATTTCCAAGTAGCGATCAAGTTGTTGTTGCGCTTCGAGGTTCATTCTGACTTCTGATTGATGGCTTCCAATAGTGAAACGAATCGGGCCGCCACGACATCGCTCAATTGCGATAGGAACAGGTTGCCCATGCCCGGTTCGAAGCGATCAGGGTCGCGGCTGCCAATGGCCAGTATGCCTTTGAGTCCGGCGTGTTGCAGCGGAACCAGCGCGTAGGATTCGGCCTCGATGGCATCGGCGCCGAATAAAAACACGGCTTGCTCATGGCTGGGCTTTCCGCATTCCGGCTTGCCCACTTCCAAAATTTGCTTGAAATGCGAGAGTTGCGGACAATCCTCACTGATGCAGAGATTGCCAACAGGGCAATCTATCACCGGATGGATCAAACGCACCGCGACAAAATCGGCCTGAAAGCAATCATGCAACAGCCAACGCAAGGCCGCCAACGCATCGTCCAGCGAGTCTGCGTCAAGCATGGCAAGGGTGAGTTGGTGGAAACGACGGAGCAGGGAATCATTGTCCCTGGCTATTTGCAGGATTTCATTCAGTTGGGTTTGCAATTTGCGGTTTTTTTCCCTCAACAATTCGATTTGGCGGGTTACTAAGGATACTGCTTCGCCACAATGATGGGGCAACCTTAGGTTTTCCAAACAATTGGGATGATGGTGGAAAAAATCAG
>CAIYXP010000224.1 GCA_903930145.1 uncultured Methylococcaceae bacterium | reverse complement strand
ACTAAAGACTCAATACCATGAACCCGGATCGCCTAATCGAAATCGAAACCAAGCTGTCATTCCAAGAAGATGCCATCCAATCGCTGAACGACGTGGTGACGCGGCAACAGAAGCAGATCGAACAGCTTGAGGAAGCTTTGAAATTGTTGATTGAGCGATATCGGCTTTTGTCGGAAGCTCAATTGTCCGCCACCAAGCCAGTTGACGAAAAACCCCCGCATTACTGATGATGAAACAACAGCATATTACAATCCAATCAACCCTGACTTGTCCTGTCTGTGGGCAAAGCAGCCTTGAGACGATGCCGGCGGACGCTTGCCTCTATTATTGGGAATGCCCCGGTTGTAAAACCCTGCTGAAACCAAAGTCAGGGGATTGCTGCGTGTTTTGTTCTTATGGCGACACCCCATGCCCACCCATCCAAGCTGATACAATAAAGGGACAGTGCTGCACTCCCCCGCAAGGTTGACCGCCGAGCGAAGCCACCCATTAACAACAAGGTATGCTATGAAAATGAACCCGCTCCGCTTGGCAAAAAATGAAGAAAAACGTCTGCGAGCCGGGCATTTGTGGATTTTCAGCAATGAGGTGGACATCGCACAAACTCCGCTAAAAGACTTCCAGCGGGGCGATTTGGCCTTGGTGGAGGATGTCAAGGGGCAAGCCCTTGGGGTGGCTTACGTCAACCCGGACACCTTGATCTGCGCCCGACTGCTCAGTCGCGACCCGCGCATGAAGATTAACGAAAAATATTTCTTACACCGCTTCGAGGTGGCCTTGGCCCTGCGCCAAAAGCTTTTTGATAAACCTTTTTATCGGCTAGTGCATGGGGAAAGCGATGGCTTGCCGGGCTTGGTGGTGGATCGATTTGGCGATATCCTGTCCGTGCAAACTAACACCATCGGGATGGAATTGTTGCAACCCGTCATCATTGCCAGCTTGGAAAAATTCCTCTCGCCACGAGCCATCGTATTGAAAAACACGTCCAGCTTGCGTCAACTGGAGGGATTGGAGGACTATACCAAGCTAGTCAGCGGCACATTGGCAGGGCCGGTGGAAATCGAAGAAAATGGGGTCAAATTCCGCGTCGATGTCATGGGCGGACAGAAAACCGGCTGGTTCTTCGACCATCGCAGCAACCGGGTGATGGCTTCCCAATTGGCGAAAGGTCAGTCCGTCCTTGATTTGTTTTCTTACACCGGCGGATGGGGAATTCAAGCGGCGGTAGCCGGGGCAAGGGAAGTGGATTGTGTGGATGGCTCGGAGTCGGCGATTGGCTTGGCAAGGGAAAATGCAAAATTGAACGGAGTGTCCGATGTCGTCAGCTATGAACATAGCGATGTATTCGACTTCCTTAAATTGGCAAGGGAAGAGCGGCGCAAATATGGTCTCATCATTCTCGATCCCCCCGCTTTGATCAAACGCAAGAAAGACGTAAAAGCCGGGATTGAAGCTTATCGTCGCCTGAATCAAGGGGCTTTGCAACTGCTTGCGCCGGGTGGTATTTTGATGTCAGCGTCCTGTTCGCATCATCTGCACCGGGAAGTGCTGCATGATATCCTTCGTGCCGCTGCCCGCCATGGTGACCGTCACATGGCGTTCATTGCCCAAGGGGGGCAAGGACCGGACCATCCCATACATCCGGCAATACCTGAAACCGATTATCTTAAAGCTTTCTTTTGTAGCGTTAGCGAAAGTTTGTAGCCTTGCCATGCGCTAAAATGAAGGATAATAAACGACCCTCTTGCGTTGATTCCCAACCTCCAAAGGAGATAATGATGTCTTTAAATTCAACCTGTTTATTCAAGAATAATTTTTATAAGCCTATGGGGCAATTTTGCTCCATCTTACTTTTATGCTTGCTGCTTTTACCTGTCAGATCATTATTTGCAAGTCCGATAGATGGCATTGTGGGGAAAATTTCCCAAGTTGACTATACCGGTTATGTGGAAGATTTAGAGGATTTCCAAACTCGGTATTACAATACGCAGGGGCAATCTTGATGCCCTCGAATATATACAGAATGCATTTTTGGGTTTCGGTTTGAATGTAAGCTACGATCCCTTCACTTATAACGGGAGTACCTACAACAATGTGGTTGCCACGCTTCCGGGGAAAACCCATCCTGAACAGGTTTACATCGTAGGGGCGCACATGGACTCCATATCAGATAGGGATGACCCAACGAACATGAACGCGCCAGGGGCCGATGACAATGCCAGTGGCATGGCGGCTGTATTGGAAATGGCCAAGGCCATGGTGGGCTATGCTTTTGATGCAACGATTAAATTTATTGGATTTAATCTAGAAGAAAAGGATCTGGTAGGCAGCAAGGCTTACGCAGATAAGGCGAAAGCCAGTGGCGAACAGGTTCGTGGCATGTTGAATTTCGACATGATAGCCTATCCCGGAAATAGTGGGGCCAAGAATGTATTTTTGGCGGGCGATTCAAATTTAGTTGATGCATTGAAGAGAAATGCCCTGAAATACACTAAATTGACGACTACCTTAAGCTACAACAATTTTGATGATAGTGATCAATATTACTTCCATTCTAGTTTATTTCCAGGGTCGACCTCCGCGTTTGCCATTGAGGCGGAACCCTTAAATAATCCGAATTATCATAAAACAACGGACAGCACGGAAACCAGCAATTATATGGATTTTGCTTATGCCACTGATATTACCCGCATGGGGGTTGCCACCCTTGCGGATTTTGCTGGTGTGATACCCGAACCATCAACTTTGTTTTGTTTTTTACTGGGAGGTTTGTTGTTAATGGTTGGGAGCCGTGGTAAAAAAACTTGAGCCGGGTGGTATTTTGATGTCGGCGTCCTGTTCGCATCGTCTGTACCGGGAAGTGCTGCATGACATCCTCCGCGCCGCTGCCCGCCATGGTGACCGTCACATGGCGTTCATTGCCCAAGGGGGGCAAGGCCCCTCCAATAATGTTGAATTAAGCCGTTCGTGCTGAGCCTCCTGAGCTTGCCGAAGGGCGAAGCACGAACGGCTTAAGTTCCAGTAAGTTGCGTTTTTCAGTTCACCCTTCGACAAGCTCACGGCGAACGGAAAATTCTTTAATTCAACAGTATTGGCAAGGCCCGGACCATCCCATACACCCGGCAATACCTAAAACCGATTATCTTAAAGCGTTCTTTTGCAGCGTTAGCGAAAATTTGTAGCCTTGCCATGCGCTAAAATGAATGATAATAAATGACCCTCTTTCGTTGATTCCCAACCTCTAAAGGAGATAATGATGTCTTTAAATTCAATTTGTTTATTCAAGAAAAATTTTTCTAGGCCAATGGGGCAATTTTGCTCCATCTTTCTTTTATGGATGCTGCTTTTACCTGTCAGGTCATTATTTGCAAGTCCGATAGATGGCATCGTGGGGAAAATTTCCCAAACTGACTATACCGGTTATGTGGAAGATTTACAGGATTTCCAAACTCGTTATTACACCACGCAAGGCAATCTTGATGCCCTCAAATATATACGGGATACATTTTTTGGTTTCGGCTTAGATGTTAGCTATGATCTCTTCACTTATAACGGGAATTCCTACAACAATGTGGTTGCCACGCTGCCGGGGAAAACCCATCCTGAACAGGTTTACATCGTTGGGGCGCACATGGACTCCACCACATTTTCCAACCCTACGGCCAGTGCGCCAGGGGCCGATGACAATGCCAGTGGCATGGCGGCTGTATTGGAAATGGCAAGGGCCATGGTGGGCTATGCTTTTGATGCGACGATTAAATTTTTCGGATTTAATCTAGAAGAACAGGGATTGAGAGGTAGCCAAGCTTACGCTGCGAAGGCGAAAGCCAGTGGCGAACAGGTTCTTGGCATGTTGAATTTCGACATGATAGCCTATCCCGGCAATAGTGGGGCCAAAAATGTATTTTTGGCGGGCGATCCAAATTTAGTGAATGCTATGGAGGGAAATCGCCTGAAATACACCAACTTGACAACTACCTTGAACTATAGCAATTTGTATGGGAGTGATCATTATTACTTTCATTCCAGTTTTTTTCCGGGGTCGTCCTCTGCGTTTGCCATTGAGGCTGCACCCAGCAGCATTCCCTCGCATAATCCGAATTATCATCAAACGACAGACACCACCGCTTATCTGGATTTTGCTTATGCCACCGATATTACTCGTATGGGGGTTGCCACCCTTGCGGGGCTTGCCGGTGTGATACCCGAGCCATCAACTTTGTTTTGTTTTTTACTGGGAGGCTTGTTGTTAATGATTGGGAGCCATGGTAAAAAGCCACAACAATAATGACTTGACTGTTATAATAAGTATAATAAGAGCTATATGATGCACCTAATTTGGTATTTTGTTGTTATTATCGTGTTGTCGATAGCTGCTTTTGCATGGATTTATCGTTGGAATATCATTCACCTCAGAAGGCATTCCTATGAAGACTTGGTTCAAGAGAAAGAAACACTGAATTCTTGTGTGTGGGATTGGAGGTATCCCGATGGGACGTATGTCCCGCAGCACAAACGTCAACAAATGTTTCGACAATTACAAAGGCTTTCCAAGAGGATACGTAAACACCCCGATAACCCGGACAATCTCAACAAGACACCAAACCCTTAATTCTTCCCTCTCTTGGCCCGAAACCAATACTATCTGTGACCTATCTCGGAGATAAACAGTGAGCACCATCCCTCAAGCCTACTTGGACACCTTAAATCCATTAATTGAGACAGCAAGAAAATTTATGGAAGAAGGGCAGTCTTTACATCCAGTGGCGTTTGTTGGCAATTTCACCACAGGCATCACCGTGCCAGTGTTATTTGACACATCCACAGCCGAAGCCAAAGACAATTCGTCCATGGGTATTCGCCAAGCTGCACAAGAGTTGGAAGCCGACTTTGTTGCCGTCATCATGGAAGCATGGTCATTGCCGGAGGATAAGGCACGAAATTATAAAGCTATTTTGGAGCGTTATGGATCAATTGCCGCCTCGCCGTATCGGGTCGATATTGTCACCATATCCGTCGAGACGCGCCACGGATTATGGCTTGCGCAAATGCCCATCAAGCCCAAAGGGGCGTCGAAAAAAAAGCGGACATTCGGCGAGCCGAATTACCGCTTGTTTTCCGAGGCGGAGGGGAGATTTGTTGGCCTGCTTCCCGTTAAGGGGGATGCCAAGACAGCTCCCGGTGGCCTACATTAAAGCTTGGCATTTAGCAAACATCGAGTGTGCCGGCCATGCCTCCATAGGTTGGTTTTCCCCTGCTTGGATTATTGTTTGATTTCAAGATAATAGGGGAAAAAAGTCGAGCAGCCTTCCTTGGATTTTGCGGATAGGGTGATGCGGACTTTGCCGGGTTGGGTAATGGGTTCAGGCAATTTGGCTTTTAATTCCCATTCTCCCGATCTTCGCTGGGTTACCTCAGGCTTAATTGTTTTGCCATTGACTTGCAGTTCCAAGGAAGGAATTTCCGTATTATCCGAAGCCACTATCGCAATATCGCCAAGCGATGGGATGGCCGAGTTTCTGGCAGGGGTTTCATCGTAAAATTTTGCCTCTGCGCAACTTGCCGCACCTCCGCCACCGCCACCATAAGCCCACGAACTGGAAGGACTCAGGGTTAGTGCTAGAAGTATCGGGGAGAGTAACATAGGTGCAAGTCGATTGATCATTTTAGGTTCTCCAGTATTTCAGATTAATGGTTATACCAAATTCCAAGGGCATTGAGACGAGTTCCATATGGGGTTCACTAAGGCAAGCTGTGACTGCTTGACAGCATCCAAGCAAGCTTGGACTCACGACTTCTGCGTCACTTTTTGGTCAACAAAGAGGCCAAATCGGCGAACGGTTTGTGACCGCCACCTAGGTCTTTGGGTTTGTCGGTGTTGGAGCCGCCATAAGTACCCGCCGTGATATATCTTCTATGTTCCTCATCGTGGCAATAGAGGCACAATAATTCCCAATTACTGCCGTCCGATGGATTGTCGTCATGGTTGTGGTTCTTGTGGTGTACGGTTAATTCACGCACGTTCTTCAGGTCAAATTCTCGTGCGCAGCGACCGCAAATCCAGGGATAGAGTTTGAGCGCTTGTTCGCGGTAGCCGCGCTCGCGCTCTTCTTGATTACGCCTAGCTTCGGCCACAACGCGATCCAGCTTGCTGTGGTCAGGCGATTTTTTTTTGCTCTGCATAAGTTAAATCTCTGAACAATGTTGTGAGAGTGAAAAGTCGCTTGTTGAGTGTCCCCTCATTTGGGTGAGCGGGGACTACGCTGCAAATTATTCCATATCTTGGCCCATAGACCTATTTCTTCAGATATTTTATTTTTCTTTCTTCGCTTTCGCGCCAAACGACTCGAACTGATTTATCATTACACATCGAACTTATACTCCACTGGAAAAGTCAAGACCGACCAAGGTTTGACAGAAATGCGATTTATCACAGGACAAGCTATCCATGACATCACCTTCTAAAACGAAGGCAAAAGACTTCAAATATACCGACCCCTACGCTGAAAGGGAGGCGCAAAAATACGAACGCCCGATTCCAAGCCGGGAACTCATTCTCCAAGTGTTGAAGGAACAAGGCGTTCCGCTCAGACTGGAAGAATTGGCCCCCTTGTTGGGGGTGTTCGAAGAGGAGGACATCGAATCCTTGAATCGGCGGCTCAAGGCCATGGAAAGGGATGGTCAAATCTTACGCAATCGGCGAGACCGCTATTGCCAAGTCAACCAAAAAGACTTGATTGCCGGGCGGGTCCTTGGGCATCCCGACGGTTTCGGGTTTCTCAGGCCCGATGAAGGCGGCGACGACTTATTCATTCCCCCCGCCGAAATGCGGCAATTGATGCACGAAGACCGTGCGGTTGCCAGTGTGCGCGGGGTGGACCGGCGAGGCCGGCGCGAAGCCTCTATCATTGAGGTATTGGAACGCAATACGAAACACCTAGTCGGGCGGCTTTACCGGGAACGTGGCATCGCCAGTGTCAGCGCGGATAATAAACATATCACCCATGACATTTTGATTCCCGAAGAAGGGCTAGGCGACGCCCAGCACGGGCAAATTGTGGTGGTGGAAATCCTTGAATACCCCTCCCGCCGCCGGGAGCCGATAGGCCGGGTTGTCGAGGTCTTGGGCGAGCATCTGGCCCCCGGTATGGAAATCGAAGTGGCTATCCGTGCCCATGATCTGCCCAATGTCTGGCCTGAGGAAGTGGAGCAGGAAATAGCCAGCCTGACGAGGGAAGTGCCGGAAGAAGCCAAGGACGGTCGGATTGACATTCGCAAACTTCCGTTGGTCACGATAGATGGCGAGGATGCAAGGGATTTCGACGATGCGGTGTATTGCGAATCCACGCCAAAGGGTTGGCGGCTTTACGTTGCCATTGCCGATGTGTCGCATTATGTCCGTCCCGGCACTGCTCTGGATCGGGAAGCGCAAAAACGTGGAACCTCGGTTTATTTTCCCGAACGTGTCATACCGATGCTGCCGGAAATTCTGTCCAACGGGCTGTGTTCCATCAACCCGGAGGAAGACCGTCTATGCATGGTGTGTGAAATGCTCTTGAATGGCGAAGGCAAGACCATTCGGACGAAATTCTACCCTGCCGTGATGCGCTCTCACGCACGACTGACGTATACGGAAGTGGCGAAGATTCTGGTGGAAAGGGATAAGAAGCTTAGGGCTGAGCGCAAACCCTTGCTGAAGCATTTGGAAAATCTGTATGCGGTCTACCAAGTGCTGCACAAAGCCAGGGAAGAGCGCGGGGCGATGGATTTTGACAGTCAAGAATCTAAGATTGTCTTCGGCCCGGATCGCAAGATCGAAAATATCGTGCCTGTCAATCGAAATGATGCCCACCGCCTGATCGAAGAATGCATGTTGGCTGCCAATACCGCAGCGGCAAAATTCCTTAGTAAGGCAAAAATCCCCCATTTATTGCGCAACCATGACGGCCCCTCAGCCGAAAAGCTTGCCGATCTGCGAACTTTTTTGGGTGGGGTAGGGCTGCGGTTAGGGGGTGAGGAAAAGCCATCACCCAAAGACTATTTCCATTTGCTTTCACAACTCGGCGACAGGGCGGATAAGCATTTAATTCAAACGGTGCTATTGCGCTCATTATCGCAAGCGGTGTACAGCCCGGAAAAGAAAGGCCACTTCGGGCTGGCATTGGAATCCTACACCCATTTCACGTCGCCCATCCGTCGTTATCCTGACTTATTGGTTCATCGTGGCATCAAATACATCTTTGAAGGTCGACCGCCTGAAACCTTTGGCTATTCCCAACCGCAAATGGTGCAGTTCGGAGAGCATTGTTCCGCCGCCGAACGCCGCGCCGATGATGCCACCCGTGATGTCGTGGCTTGGCTGAAGTGCGAGTACATGCAATCCCGTTTGGGTGAAGAGTTTAACGGCATCATCACTGCTGTCACCTCTTTTGGATTTTTCGTGGAACTCAAGGATATTTTTGTCGAAGGTTTGGTGCATATCTCCAACTTAGACCGTGATTATTTCCACTATGACCCGATTGGCCATCGTTTACAGGGCGAGCGCAGTGGGGTGGTTTATCGGCTAGGCGATAAAGTAAGGGTAAAAGTCGCCCGTGTCGATTTGGATGAAAGGAAAATTGATTTTGAGCTGATTTCTTCAGAAAAGAAGAAAAAGAGCGGAACGGGGAAAAAGACCGCTAATCAAGTCGAAGCAAAAGAACCAGAAAAGCCCAAAGTCAAGGCTAAAGAAAAATCCGAAGGAAAGACTCAGGAGAAATCCGAAGGCAAGCCACGCAAGCGTCGCAGCCGTAGAAGTGCCAAGAAGCCGTCATGAGCGGGAAGCGTCGCATTGTCGGCCTACACGCCGCCCAATCAGCGTTGGAGCACACACCTGACAAATTGACGGCTGCATGGTTGGATATTGGTCGGATGGATGCCAAGTTGACCCGAATCAAACAAGAATTGGAACTTGCCGGGGTTAGCATCCATATTGCCAATCGCAAAGAGCTGGATCGCTTGTCCGAGGGCCGCAACCATCAAGGTGTCATCATTGAGTTGGAAATGGCCCATGAACTGGGCGAATCCGATTTGCGCGATGCCTTGGATGTTTTACAAGGGCAAGCTTTTTATCTCGTGCTAGACCATGTGCAAGACCCGCATAACTTGGGCGCTTGCCTACGCACCGCCGACGCGGCAGGGGTGAACGGTGTCATCATCACCAAAGACCAATCCGTCGGCATCACGCCCACCGTCGCCAAGGTGGCTTCGGGGGCGGCAGAAACCGTCCCGCTTTATAAAGTGACCAATCTAGCCCGTACCTTGGGATGGTTGAAAGAAGCTGGCATCTGGATTGTTGGCGCTGCCGGAGAAGCTGAAAAAACCATCTATCAAACCGACCTGAATATGCCTTTGGCTTTAATCATGGGAGCGGAAGAAAAAGGCATGAGGCGACTGACTCGGGAAAACTGTGATTTTCTGGTTAAAATACCCATGTTGGGGCAAGTCGAGAGTTTGAATGTCTCCGTGGCGACGGGTATAGTATTGTTTGAGGCGGTGAGGCAACGAAGCAAGATCAATCCCAAATAAATTCATCCATCTACACACAGGGGCATAACAATGAAAACAATCCTCTTCCTAATCGCTGCATTATTGACAATGACAGGCTGTGAATCCCAAGACCCGGTCAACGTAGAAGCCGAAAAACGCATCGCCGCTTGCCAAGAAGTCATGAAACTTTACATGACCCAAGCTACGGTTTATGAGCGGGATCGCAAACGACTCCTTGGAAGTTGCCATATCGCCCAGAGCAAACGGACCTTGGAACAATGGCAATGCACATTGAAAGCCATGCAGACCGGGGTGAAGTTCAAGGACTCTTCAGACCAATGCGGGGCGAAAGACTCAACCCCTCCCCAATAGCACTGGAAATCGGATAGTCTTATTGAAAAACCCAATTCGATAAGACTTTCCCCATACCCTAAACTTTTTAGTTGCGCTTGTTCGTAACTGCACAAGGAAAAGCATTCAAAAGTCCAGCAAGGCTTGTTACACCCACAATAACGGCAATGGCGCGTTACCCGTATCATTGCCCACAAAACATAACAACGCTGAGGGCAACACAATGAATTTCCGATCCATCACTTTGACACTAGGCTTATTCTTGGCATTAGCCATTCCTTCGTCCGCCTTTTCCGCCGAGGCGCCTTTAATCTTGGCAAAAGACGAGGCTAAATGCGATCTTTGCATGAAGAAATTGACCGCTACCTGCGAAGGTGAATTCAAGTTATGCGCGAGCAAAGACGGTGCGGCGGCTTGCCAAGCCTATTTTGATAAATGCAAAGAAAGTGTCCCCAAAAGATGCGGTGGACCTACACTGTGTGATTAAGTCACTTTAAATCGGGGTTGATACATTTTGGCAGTTAATTTCTAAAGGCTAGATTTTAAGTGTCACCTATAATTTAGTCGTGAGCAAATTCGCTAATTTCTACCCCGTCTCTAACAGCAGAGAATGCCCCGGCAAGGATTGCCGGGGAAAGTCTCAGCCAATCTACCAAGACGGCAACAATTTTTCTAGTTTCGAACCTTGTCACCAGTTTACCGCTAAGAATAGACTCAAGATTTAATACTTGACTATTCAATTAGCAAGGTTTAAATTCCCTATACTTTTTAAAACCACAAAGAACTATCGAATATTCTCAATAGTTCAGAAGTCGCGTAGGCTGGACGAATCAATAAAAACAAAATACCTGTTTGTTCTAAGCGTAGCCTTATTCACCTGCTAACTGCTAGTCTTGTTTTGCACCGTCTTATCTACATTAAATAGGCAATTGGCCTAGTACCTCGTCGGGTTGGACGGAATCACAATCTCAACTCTCAATCTTGCAGCAGCCGGTGACACCCAGACCCGCCATGCAGGCTGATGTCTGGTTTTTTCATCAAACCCTGTAAACCTTGGAGATTGTCATGATGTCGAATAATCATTTGTTTTTTCAAACCAAGCCCCTATCCAAAACTAACCTGATAAAAACTAGACCAAGCTTGATAGTGCAATCCATCCGCCTGGCTCTCGCTTTAGGGGTAGGCTTTGCTCCCCTACCGGCACAAGCCATCACTTGCCCGGTGTCTACTACACAATGGCTATTAAACCCGCAAACCTTATCCACCTCGTGTACAGTGCAGGGGAATGGAGTCATCAACATAGGTCAAAATGGTAACCTAACCAATTCTGGTGCTACGACCGAGTTGAGCAATTTCGGTCAAATACGAACGTTAACAAACGTATCTTACTTGAGGAATTGGTCAGGGGCTACCCTAACCAACAATAATGGCGCAACACTAAGCAACGCGGGTGGCCTGAGTAACTTGTTTAATTCCACCATCAACAATGCCGGTACACTGAGTAACCAAGCCGGATTTGTTAATGGTGTCAGCAGTACTCTCACTAACCAAGCCGGAGCCACTTTGACGAATGCCGGTAGTTTTTCTAATTCTGATAGCACTTTTACTAATGCCGGCATCGTTAATAACCTAGAGAATGCCCAATTGGATAATAGCTTTTCTTCTACTATGACAAACTCAGCGGGAGCCACTCTGACGAATAAAGGTAATCTAATAAACTCAGATACATCAAGCTTTAGTAATGAAGGAAATATAACCAATACCGGTTACATCCAAAATAAAAATAGCACTCTAACCAATCAGATTGGATCCACGTTAACAATTGAAAATTATAGTTCTTTTGATAATTTAACAGGAGGTGTCTTGACTAATTCAGGTATGCTGATTATCCAAGAGAATGCTTCATTGGGAAACTCTTCAAATAGCATAGTGAACAACCAATCGAATGGGATATTGATTAACCGAACTGGTAGTGAAATTTTGAATGACCAAAGTTCTACTTTTAATAACTATGGCAGTCTTGTAAATACCAGTTTAATATATAACTCTGGCCAGTTTAATGTTTCCTCAACTGGCACGGTCACCGGCACTGGCAGCTTTACCCAAATCGCCGGGACATTCACCGTGGATGGCACGGTGACGCAAGCTGCCGTCAACATCAACGGCGGGGTATTGGACGGCAGCGGGGCGATCAATGCCGCGGTCAATGTCAATGGCGGAACCTTGGCTCCCGGTCATTCGGCAGGGACAATGACGATCAGCACACTTAATTTCACCAGTGGAACCATTAATATTGAAATCGGCGGAACAGATGCAGGCCAATATGATTTTCTCAATATCACTGGCGGGGCAAGCTTCTCTGCTGGCACGATCCATTTCAGCTTTATCGATGGCTATCTGCCCACAGTCGGCGATACGGTCAGTTTCTTGAGTGCGTTGGAAGGCATCACCGGGTTTGGCAATCTCAATTTTGATTTCAGCGGCTTGTCTTCAGGTTGGACTTATTTCGTGGACACTTACACCAATGGCAGCCAATTCTTGCGCTTTACTGTGCAAAGCGGGGGCGGAGCCAGCGTCCCAGAACCCGATACCATTGCTTTGTTTTGCTTGGGTGGGTTATTGGTTTGGCGGATCAGGAAACAAAACGTCACTTTAAATAATTGATATTTTTTGATAAGCAGATAACTGGAGCGTCAAAGCTTGCTTTGACATGATTTTGAATTAGCGAAGCTTGCTTCGCCTGTCAAAGCAAGCTTTGACGCTCCGTCATTATTTACTCTGGAAAAAAATCAATCGCTAAAACCTGTTGCACAGTATATGGGCATTGTTCAGGGAATACTGACGAAACAAGGCCGGTTTCAGCCGTGGCTTTTCGTCGTGAACGCGGGTAAATGTCAACTAATGCTTCTTCACAATACCGGCGCAAGGATGGACTCTGTCCGAGCAGGATTTCCAACTGGTCGCGTTGTTCAATGATCGTTGAACGCCAACTATTGGAACGCTCTTCGGGTTGAAACTGCCATTTCAGCAAGTGATGTACCAACACTAGAAATCTGCTGTAGAGTTCCCGCCGTTCACTCGCCCCCATGCTTTCCACCTCGTCAATTAGGTTTTTTAAATCAATCTGTGCGAAATTACCCTGCCTTAATAGGTCGAGTTGTTGTTGTGTCCAAGCATAAAAATCTTGATTGTGAAGTACAGTATTCATGGCCTATGTCTACCCCTTGGTATTGCTTTCCACCCACCGCTCGCCGTCCCTGACGGTTTCTTTTTTCCAAAACGGGGCGGTGTGTTTGAGTTCTTCGATGATATGGCGGCAGGCTTCAAACGCCGCACCACGATGCAGGGTCCACACGGCGACGAGGACAATGCTGTCTCCGGGGGTAATTTCACCCACCCGATGAATCACCAACACATCCAGCAAATCCCAACGGGCTTGGGCTTCGGCGACGATTTGTTCCAATTGACGCTCGGTCATGCCGGGGTAATGCTCCAAGACCATGTGAGTCACCTCATCGCCTAGATTGAGGTCACGCATCGTGCCGACAAAGATAGCCGTTGCTCCAAAACGCCTCACTTCATCGCCCATTAACTGTTGATAAGCTTCCAACTCGGCATAAGGTGAGAAAGGGATATGGCAAACTGTCACTGTCATCCTGAACCTCCGGTCACGGGCGGGAAAAAGGCCACTTCATCGCCATCATTGACGAGGGATTGTGGTTCGGCATATTCCATATTGACCGCGCATAGCAGTTGGTCGGGGATGGGACGCCCACTACTGACTGCCCTCCAAACATCGGCAACCGTGGCAATATTTTCATAGACCAAGGTGTCATCGATGCGGCCCATTTTTTCTCGCAAACTGGCGAAATAGCGTACTCTTACCGTCATTTTATGTTCCGATGTTGTAGTCGGTTCGCTAAGCTTCCACTCAGCGAAAAACTAGGTTCAAACGTTCCTACATTGAATTTCCCCTGCCCTTGGGACATTGCCATTAAGTTAGAATTTTTCCGTTCGCCCTGAGCATGTCGAAGGGTGAAAGGTAAATCCCAGATCATTGTAAGTTAAGCCGTTCATGGTTCTACAGGCTCACCACGAACGGCTTAACTCAATGGCAGTGGGCTATAGGGGCGGCCATTTGTTATCCTATTCAATTGACACATTAACTGCTGCTAAGACATGATTGTAAACATTTCCAATGGGTGGCTGGAAGATGCCGAGAGGATAATCCCCTCACCCAATTGCAACGAAAGACCCGATGAAGCCGATATTTCATTGATCGTCGTCCATTGTATCAGTCTACCGCCCGGCGAGTTTGGGTGTGGCTGGATTGACCGCTTGTTCACCAATACCCTGCCTCAAGACGCTCATCCTTATTTCGAGGGTATCCACCATCTACGGGTGGCTGCCCATATACTCATTCACCGCGATGGCACTATCACCCAATATGTGCCGTTTCAATTACGGGCTTTTCATGCGGGAGTGTCCAATTATTGCGGACGGGAGGCTTGCAATGATTTTTCCATCGGCATTGAACTGGAAGGGACTGAAACCGTGGACTATACGGAGGCCCAATATCAGCGTTTGGCCAATGTGATCCTAGCACTACTGGCCTATTATCCAAAGTTATCACGAAAAACCATCGCCGGACACAGTGATATTGCCCCCGGACGGAAGACCGACCCCGGCCCGTCTTTCCATTGGGAGCGGTTATTTAGCCTGTTGGATGAAACGATGGACAACGCAAAGCTAAGCGTCAAGGTAGAGGGAAGCCAGAATGAAGACAGCAAGCAATAACCCATACCAGCTTGAGCGACGAACGAGAAAAGAGGGCGTTGCTTTTGCGCTTAGCTTTTGATGTTACTTTTCTTTAGGTGACAAAAAAAGCCCACGCATGGCAGGCTTTTAGATTGTGATCTTTTAACTTCCTATGCTGCTTTTTTTTGAGTTTTTGTTAAACCAGAGCAATAGCTACGATGGTAAACTTTATTAAACTCACTACCCATAGCAGCAGCACTTTTTTCTGCGGCGAACTGGATGGCCTGTGTGAGAGTAGCCTCATTCCTCTTGAATGCTACATAGAGTGGCGACAAGATTGAGACAGTGGT
>CAIYXP010000223.1 GCA_903930145.1 uncultured Methylococcaceae bacterium | reverse complement strand
TCCACTGTCTGACTCACCGGATAAGAAACCACCTGGACGCGATCATTGAATACTTGTTTTGGATTCCGGCAGGGCTTTGGAACCTAAAAATAACTTAGAACACATTGAAATGATTGAGTTTAGCTCTAGGAACAACTCTATTGATAAATTGCCAAAAAGCATATTCATTTTGATTGGTTTGGGGATGTCGCTAGTGGGGCTTACATTTCCCAGAGCATCATTGCTGCCCTTGCCACTTGGATTTTTTCCTTTTCTTCCAATTGCAAAAGGTTTTTGAACAAGACTTTCACCTTGGAGTCGTTTACTTTCTCGGCGACTTCTTTGTAAAGATTCACCAAGGTATCGTCGAAATCCATCGCGATCTGGATAATCTCATCGGAAGATGGGTTTTCTTGCAGATGGAATCTATCCATCACTTTTTCAACATCCAAACCGGGGGAGTATTCCAGCCAAGCTTCGAGAATGCCATGCCGTGATTCCTTTTCAAAACGGGCCAGGGACTCTTCCATGTGCTGTTCATGTCGGCTCAAAAAATCGAGTAGCATTTTCACCCGCTCCAATTGGGCATGTTCGCTGAGATCGTCATAGAGCTCTTTGAGTTTACCGTGAAGGTGTTTGCCGAAATCCACGAATTCACGAACTTGTTTGCAGCAGCTAGCCATATAAATCCCCTTGTTGATTTTTTTGCCACCTCAAATCACAAATTCGGGTTGTTCAACAGAGGTTGCAAATGACGCACTCAAGGACTTAATTGCCGAACTAACATCAAGCTCATCCGTTGACAACGACAAGCCATTCTCATCGTGGCTGGTTTGGGAGTGATCCAGCGTACAGATGCAGATTAAACCGGCTTGGTTGAGTCGCCGTGCGATAACCTCGGTCAGTTGTTCATCTCCGTCCTCCAATACAGTCGCTAGATAACCGTGGTCGAACAATCCGCGCTCTAGCCGGTAAGCGAATTCAAGCCGGTTATCGCCGGAGAGCCATACTATCAATGGCTTTTGCCCAAGTCGGGCGGCGCGTTCCTCTTGGCTTACCCTGCGCATTTCGGCAATTCTTTCAGACAAACCATCAATCATGCCCGCGCCCACGGTCGCATTGGACAGGCGATCGATGATGATGAAAGAACCCGTCCCCTTGCAATAGGTATAGGCATCGAATGCAATCGGCGCATTCAACGCCACTTCGCAACGGGCAATCTCATTTAGCCTGAGCTGGTTGGCCGGGTGGTGCTCCAAGGTATTCACATCAATGCGGTAGTGAATCTTGGGGGCGAAGCCGTTGACCGTCTTGGTGGCCAGCTTAAACAGATATTGTTTGCCGGGACTGAAGGGGATGTCCGACATCCAGACGATTCGCGCATCGAAGCGATTGCCTTGCAAGGGCTTATCGTCAGGGTGAACCAGAATGTCACCGCGACTGATGTCGATTTCATCCTCCAGCGTGACGGTGATGGCTTGCGGCGGGAAGGCTACATCCAGTTCGCCGTCTTGGGTGACGATGGCCTTGACCCGGCTGGTCTTGCGCGAGGGCAAGGCCATGATCGAATCGCCCTTTTTCAAAATGCCCGCCGCCAAGGTTCCGCTGAAACCCCGAAAATCCAAATTGGGACGGTTGACCCATTGCACTGGGAAGCGCAGATGGGCGAAGTTTTGCGCATCGGAAATTTCGATGGTGTCCAGCAATTCCAGCAAAGGTTGGTCGGTGTACCAAGGCATCGCATCGCTAGGATTGACGACATTATCGCCTTTCAAGGCCGATAGGGGTATGAAGCGAATCTCAGCGGCGGGGAAATCCGCCACAAATTCAAGATACTCACGGCGGATTTGATTGAAAACGCGTTGGTCATAATCCACTAAATCCATTTTGTTCACCGCCACTATGATGTGCTTGATCCCTAACAGCGAGACGATAAAGCTATGCCGTTTGGTCTGGGTTTGCACCCCGTAACGGGCATCAATCAAAATGATCGCCAAGTCGCAGGTCGATGCCCCGGTCGCCATGTTGCGGGTGTATTGTTCATGGCCCGGCGTGTCGGCAATGATGAATTTGCGCTTGGCGGTGGAGAAATACCGGTAGGCCACGTCGATGGTGATGCCCTGCTCGCGCTCGGCCTGCAAGCCGTCCACCAGAAGGGCAAGGTCGATGTCGCCGCCAGTGGTTCCGGATTTGAGGCTATCTTGCTGGATGGCGGCGAGTTGGTCCTCGTAAATCATTTTCGAGTCGTGCAACAAGCGTCCAATCAGGGTGCTCTTGCCGTCATCAACGCTGCCGCAGGTAAGGAAGCGCAGCATTTCCTTGCGTTCATGCTGGGCCAAATAAGCCATTATGTCACTGCTAATCAGATCAGATTGGTGTGACATTAAAAATATCCCTCCTTCTTCTTTTCTTCCATCGACCCGGCTTGGTCATGGTCGATCAGCCGGCCTTGACGTTCTGAGGTTTTGGTCAATAGCATCTCTTGGATGATTTCCGGCAAAGTGGTCGCATCGGACTCAACCGCGCCAGTCAGTGGGTAACAGCCTAAAGTGCGGAAGCGGACTTTCATCATCTGCGGGGTTTCGCCCGGATTTAGCGGCAACCGCTCGTCATCAACCAAAATCAACATGCCATCACGCTCGACCACCGGGCGCACCTTGGCGAAGTATAAAGGCACGATGGGGATGTTTTCCAAATAAATGTATTGCCAAACATCCAACTCAGTCCAGTTGGATAATGGGAATACGCGGATGCTCTCGCCCTTGTTGATCTTGCCGTTAAACACGTTCCATAATTCCGGGCGCTGGTTCTTCGGATCCCAACGGTGGTGTTGGTCACGGAAGGAATACACCCGTTCCTTAGCGGACGAGGGGGCCAAAGGAAACAGGGTTTTCACTGTCTTGGCGAGCTCCTCGAATTGCTCCGCCGGGTTGTCCGCCGCCAGTATTTGCCGGATGCAGTCCAAAAACGCCTCGCTCTTGC
>CAIYXP010000222.1 GCA_903930145.1 uncultured Methylococcaceae bacterium | reverse complement strand
CGTCATACCGGCAGGGATGCCGGTATCCAGGCCATGGACGGTAACAATCAGATGGCATTAGGGCTTGATTAATCCTGTCGTGTCGATGATAGCTTGCCGTCCTTGGACGCTGGATTTCGGCATCCATGCCGAAATGACGAGTTAGACAATCCTTAAATCAGGAGCGTCAAAGCTTGCTTTGACGCTCCAATCCTAAATACGAAAGAACCACTATGTCTAATCAATATATTAAATTTCTCAGTTCAGGCCAGACCCTGAATCAAGGCGATAGCCTCAGCTCACCCAACGGCTTTTTCTCGTTGACCGTCCAATTCAATGGCTTGCAGTTGACCGAAACCACAGGCGGGCAAACGCTATTTTGGGCAGGGGGGAATACAACGGTCGAATCCCTCAATGCCAGCTTGCAAGCCGACGGGAATTTTGTGCTGTATGGCCCGAATAACCAGATTCTATGGAGTTCTCACACGGGTCAATACGCCGGGGCCACGTTGTACATCACCAACGATGGTTACCTAGAAATTTGCCATAACAACCAGCCGGTTTGGCGGGCCGGCACTTTGGTGTCCACCTCCAATAGCTACACCTTGACCTTGTTTCCCGGTCAACAACTAAATTTGGGCGAAAGCCTGAACTCGCCCAACGGCTGGTTCAGCTTGGTGATGCAAGCCAATGGCAATTTGGCATTGTTTGATCTGAGGTCAAACAGTTCCTCCTCGCTGTGGTCTTCCAACACCAGTGGCGACAACGCTCAGTGTGCGGTGATGCAGGCTGACGGGAATTTTGTGATCTACACCGCCGGCGGCGAGTCCAGTGGCAATGCAGAGTGGGCATCGCATACCTCCAACAACTATGGCGCATCATTGACCTGCCAAAACGACGGGAATCTGGTGATTTATTTTGGCACTACTGACGATCACAGCACTGCCAAATGGTCCACCGGCACGGTGAAGGCATCGGGCACTGAAAATTACATTGGCTATTTGACCGAAGGCCAGCAACTCAATGTGGGCGAGACGCTAATTTCCAGCAATTTTGCTTATGTGCTGGCATTGCAAGAAGATGGCGATTTGGCTTTGTACGATGTCAACAAGGGTGTCGTGCCACTTTGGTCGGCGGGGCTAAGCGGCCAAGCTTCCGCCAAGGCCGTCATGCAGTCGGACGGGAATTTTGTCGTCTACAACACCAGCAGTGATCCTAGCTGGGCATCCGGCACTTGGAACAACAGCGGTGCTTACCTTTTCCTGCAAAACAACGGAAACCTGTCTGTTTACAATGGCAACTCGTCATTGTGGCAAACCAACACCGCCCAAAAACCGGCGGTTTATTCGCTCGTCATGAACACTAACCAAGCATTGAATGCCAATGATTGCATCTTGTCACCCAATGAACGCTACCAGTTGCTGTTCCAAGAAGACGGCAATTTAGTGTTATACGACTTGGAAAACAACCAAAAGATTCTTTGGCAAACCAATACCGGAAACCAGAACGGTCAGTGTGCCCTCATGCAATCAGATTGCAATTTTGTCATTTACACCGGGGGGGGTGAATCTGCCGGTTCGGCAATCTGGGACTCGAAAACCTCCGATGATTCTGGTTATATCGGCCCGAATCTAAACTGCCAAAGCGACGGCAATGTTGTCATTTACGCTGAGGGCAATGAGTTGTGGCAAACCGATACACCCTAAAGAAGCTAAATGCTGACATGGATGCCGGTATCCAGTGCCATGCCTGTCCTGAGCGAAGTCGAAGGGGACGGTAGATTGACGGTTGTACAAGTGCTTCATTTAGGCAATGTAGCACGCCAAAGCTTGCCTTCCCTGGACGCTGGATTTCGGCATCCATGCCGAAATGACGGCGTTTTCAGTCTTGGCTGAAACAACTTGCTAATCAGGTAATTTTTTGTAGTAGCGGCTCCAACTGCTCATTTTGGTTTTGTTTTCCGCCTAAAGGCGGAACTACAAACATCCGATATTTAATCCTAGGAAATATCTTCATGAATACCACAACCAATACCACGTCCAATGCCACGTCCAATGCCACGTCCAATGCCACGTCAAACACCACACCCAACACCACACCCAATACCACAACCAATACCACACCCAATAACACAACCGGCACGATTACCAATACCTTGGGTTTTGACTTGATTGTCTTCAATTCCTATTCCGTCACACCGCAAGACAGCTCGTCCAGCACCAATGCGGATGATTATAAGACCATTTACATCCCGATTGATCGAGTACCGGCAGGGCAGACAGTGCCTTTCGTTTTCCCGCAATCCGCATGCACCTTGGTGATATGCCGGGCCAGCGACCATTTTCCGTTGCAGCAATATGTTGCAAACATCAACCAGACCAACACAACCACCGTGGGCCAAACGGATTTGGACAACTGCCAGACGATGTACTCGTTCTATTTGCAGGTCATGAGCCAGCCCTATTCCCCATTGGTCTTGCAGTTCAACGAAATGCTGCTGACTATCACCAAAATTGGGCAATTGGAAAGCCAAGTGCAAACATTCTTTACCAACAACGGAATGCCGGGTTGCACTAATGCACAATGGGTTATTGTCAGTTACTGGGCGACGAATAACCTACGCGGATGGGACGGCACCTATTATTGCTATCAGCCACCGGATTATAAAAAAACCTTTGTCGTACAGGAACAACCCTGCGCCATATTAACCATCACCGAAGGCAATGTATCCTATAAACCCACCTCCTCTAATGTTGAGACTTATGGGCCGTTATTGGAAACTATCGCATTTGCGGCATTGAATGCTTCACCAGACGGCACCCTTGCCAAGCAAGACTTTGCCCAAGCCAAAACTAAGTACGACACGCCTACGGAGAAAACCCAGGAGACTCAAGCCCTAGATCAAGAGGAAACCAAACTCGACACGCCAGCCAACCAAACCAAGGCTAACGACGCGCTAGAGCAGGCCAAAGCCAAACTGAATAAGCTCGGTGAAGCCAATCCCAATTCGCTTTGTTTCATCAACAGTGTCTTGAGTTCGCCTTATTCCGACCCGTCCAATAACTTTTATCTCACCGCCATTCCCCGCGATATGTCTTGGGAGGGGAATCCCGGCGAGATCAAGCTATGCTTCGTCGGCACGGTGAACGGTCAACAAATCATCGCCCAACCTTACGAAAACCCGCAAATACCGTGGTGGGTTGCGGCGTATGATTTAGCCTATACCTCGTTTTTAACGGTGCAAGTGCTCATGCTGGCGCAAATGCTTGAGTTTGCCTATGACAAAGCGGCCAGCGGTTTAAGCTATTTGTCAGGTAAAGTGGGCGATTTGTTTAAATCGGTCAATCAAAGGCTCAGCAATATGGGCAACACCGCCGACCCGGACGCAGACATGGGAAGTCAAGTGGATTTGGTCGAAGTCAACACGGATACCGACACCGATACCGTGGATGTCGTCGACACCGACACCGACACCGACACCGACGACGACACCGACATTGATGTGGATGTGGATATCGATGTGGATGACGATGTGTTTGCCATCATTGACGTGGACGTAGATGTGGATGTGGACATTGACACCGATATTGACACCGACGACGACACGGATACGGATACGGATATAGACACTGACACGGACATAGACACTGACATTGATGTCAAACCGGGCGGAGTCAAGGCATTATTTGCCAGGCTGGGCGGGTGGATCATGAATGCCGGCTTCCCTGCGCTGGTGGAAAACCTCGTCATCATGGGCGCTTTCGTCAGCGCACAAAAGCTGTTGTCAGTTTGGGGTTCTGCCGCCCAGCAAGACATGCAAAAGATGGCTCCGCAGCAGAGTACCGGATTGGGGTTGTTGGTCAATTATATGCTGAACCCCAAAAATTCCATTGCCACGCGCTGGACCACCTTTGCCGATTATGTGCAGCAAGCCCAGCCGACGGTGTCCGAGCAACAGATGCTGTTGAATTCCGTCATCACCACGCAAGACCCTACCGAAGATACGGCGGCTGAAAAGTTTACTTGGTCGCAAACATCGCAACAGGGCTTGTTGGACACCATGCTGCAATATCAAAGCGTAAGCACCGATTATGAGGCTTATCTGTTATTGGGCAACTACACTTACAACGGAACCCCGTTGCCAATAAAGATTGGCTGCACCGTCGCCATGGCTGCCTTGGATACCTTCGAGGCTGGCCTTGCCGCCCCGCCCAAGCCCAGCGCATCAGGCATCCCGCTTACTTACGGCAACATCTACTTGATGGCAAACACCGGCAAAGGCTGGCAGGCTGCGAAAAAACTGGGCCAATCTGTCGCCACCCCCGGTGGCATTGCCATGGTCGAGTTCAATAGTAAGCTTTACATGGCTTTCACTGGCCCGGCACAAAGCTTGAACATTTGGTCTAGCAGCAATGGCGGGAATTGGGGTAATCAAATCCCTCTGATTTACACCAGCCTAGGCGCACCGGCACTCGCGGTGGTGGGCAACCAGCTTTACTTGGCTTTCACCGGCACGAACAATACCGTCTATCTGTGTCAGTCGGCAAACGGAATCCAATTCAGCGCACCCACTGTTTGTGGCGGGTTGACGAGTGATTTTGCCCCAACGTTGGCGGCTTTCAATGGATGTTTGTATTTGGCGGTTTACACCCAAGACCATTGGCTGAATGTTTATTTCGCCGAAACCTCTGATTTGGCCAATTTCTCCAGCGCCTCCAACACCAGTCTGCCTTGGAAATCATGTTGCCAGCTCATCAATGGCCTGACCACGGGTCCGGCCTTGGCTGTTTTTTCAATCAGTGGCAGCGAGGTTCTTTACCTCGCCTATACCACGCCATCGACAGGCAGCGCCGGTTCCGGCATTGCCCTGAGTTTTACCTCCAGTTGGTTTGACTTCAGCGACCCGAATCCAGTGACCGGCATTCAGATGAATGGCAACCTGAGCATGGCAGCGACTGGCGGAACCAACACACTGGCTTACGTCAGCAAAGGAGCCGTCAACTTGACCACGACCACAGACGGTGTGAATTTTTCCACCACCACTTCATCCGCCCAAGGGACGCAACCCGCATTGGGCCAGTTGGGGGCAAACACCTATCTTGCCTTTACTCAGCCAGTTGCTACGACTCAGTCATCCTAAGGTATGCTTTTCATGAATGATTTAGCCCATTTTCCCGACAAAACTCAACATTCCCTGGCTTGGGAAGCGTTGGCCCACGAGATCGCCACCAACAGTCAGTTGGTCAGTGAGTCCCCTGAGCCAACCCAGCAACCCGGCGAACTGACCATCATCGGCTCCGGTATCGAATCGGTAGGTTTCACGCTAGGTGACGAGGATTTGATTCGTACTGCCGATGCAGTGTTTTACTGCGTCGCCGACCCGGCCACCGTAGTATGGTTGAAGACAATCCGACCGGATGCCTACGATTTGTATGTGCTTTATGACGATAGTAAGGTCCGTTACACCACCTACATGCAAATGACGGAAGCCATGCTGCATTTTGTGCGACAGGGCAAAAAAGTGACTGCCATCTATTACGGACACCCCGGCATATTCGTACTGTCCACCCACCGGGCCATCCTGATCGCCCGCAGGGAAGGCCATAAGGCTATCATGCGACCTAGCGTCTGTGCCTTGGACTGCCTGTGTGCGGACTTGGGCGTGGACCCCTGCCATCCCGGTATGCAGACCCATGAGGCGACGGACATGCTGATTCGGGGACGTGTCCCGGACACTAGTTTGCATGTGGTATTATGGCAAGTCGGTTTGATTGGGGAAATGGGATTTCGGCGCAAGGGCTATTTGAATAATAACTTTTCGGTTTTCATAGAGTATTTGCAGAAGCACTATGGCGAGGACTACTCCGTCGTCAATTATGTCGCCTCTCGCTATCCCACCATACCCCCTAACATGGAAACCTATGCCTTGTCAGCGCTGCATGACCCGAAAATCCAAACCAAGGTCACTGGTATTTCCACTTTTTATCTGGCTCCGAAGGACAAGGTTGAGGCCGACCACGCCATGTTGACTCAGTTGGGACTGCTCAAGCCAGGACAGACCGCCCGCCCCGCCGAAGGTCCGTTGCGCGAAATAGGCCATTATGGGGTGCGCGAGCGCAAGGCATTCAAGGCTTTCGAGAATTTCAAAGTGCCAACCGGCTACCAATGGCAGGAGGACACCCTGGCCAGCCGCTTCATCATTGCATTAAGGCAAGATTTTAAGCTTCGCCAACGGTACGAGCGTGACCCGGCTTCAGCACTTTCGGAGCCGATATTCCCCGGTTTGACGGAACGCGAGCGCCGCCAGTTGGTTCGGCGCGAGGCAGGGTCCATCCAAATAGCATGTAAAGGAATTGGCATCGCATCGCCGCAAAACCAAGCCTTTCTGTCTGCGCTGTTCACCAAAAGCCGTTTGTCATCGCAGTTGTCTCGCCTGTTGAAATCGACAAGTCGCGAGGACATGCAAAAGGCCGTGGTCAATTGGTCCACCCAACAGGGCTATTCTATTGACTGGGCGAGTTTGCGCAGCGACATCGATTTGACCGCGCGCAACAGCCTATTCCCTTGGACAGGCGCTTATCAAACCGAAGAGGGGCGGCTCATCATGCTGATTGGCGAGGGGTCCAGTCCCAAGTTGTTTCTTGATGGGCAGCGGGTGCGTCACTTTACTTATCGCCATGGTGCATTGCATTGGAAGGCGGAAGCGGAAGGCGGGGAACAGGGCTTTTTTAAGACCGATGTGAATCATCAAGGACAACGGCGTTTAGTAGGTTCGATTTGGCCTGAGGGTGATGTGGCTCCGGCCAAACATGGACTGGTGGCTTTGGAAGGGAATCCCGGGACACAGCATGTTTCCGGCTTCGTTGGTCAATATGTCCACACCGATGCTGCCATTACGGAATCACTTCACATTGGTGTTGAGGAATCGGAAGCACTGGGGCGACAGATTCGGATTACCCTTAATGGCAAGGAATTGGAAGGTCCTATTGCGTTTACCGGAAAAACGTTGATCGTAGGGGGGCATCAATTCACATTTGCCAAACCGGGACAAGTTGAACCAGATGATTGGATTCCACTAAATAGCCTGCCACCAGAGTTTAATGGCCATTACGCGGTCAGCACCGCAGGAGGGGCTGGCTTGCTCAAATTCTTAGTGAGTGATGAGGGCATCCAAGTAAACGGGGCCGTACCCGAGACAGTCGACCGTCAAGGCGGGAAAATCACTTGGACGGGCGGACCCTCCTCATGCCGGTCAGGGAGTGTAAACTTGCTGTTGGATGCCGTAACCCTTTATCCGGGGTTGTTCGGCTCGGTGGAAACCGGTGACGGTTATCGTTACAAATGTTTTGGTAAAGTAACTCCGCCCCCGGATTTACGCAGAACCGAGCCAGAATTTGGTTTATCTCATTCGGCTTGGGGGCATTTAGTCAGTGGCGTAACCAATGGGAGTTGGTTTTTTTGGCATCAGTGGGGAAAAGCCAGCCTCGCATCCAAGTTGGTGAACCTCAGCTTGGCGAAGCTGTTGCCATGAACCGGGCCGACAACCCATACGAACAGGGAGACATAAAGCTATGTTGAACAAGTGTGAGGGGTTCAATTCGGTCTGGTTATTGCCCTATGAAACCCGCCAATTCCCTTTTGCGGAAGTATTGGAAAAAACGGTATTCAAAGTGCCGAGCTTGGCAAAACTGCATGTTTACTGGTCAAGGAAAAAACAATCCAAAGGTTTACCCCCCGATCTGGATTACCCGGACAATTTGAGGCTTCGTGCTGCGATGCAAAAGCTTCCTGACGGCTCGGAGTTCTATGAACTTTACCATGGTTTTGTTCGCGATGTGATTGCCCCGTTGTTTGGCAACCGCATTTCCTATTCCGCTCATCCGAAAATGCGGGTACATTTGGCAGGGACGGGCAGCGTCAGTGCTTGGCATCGGGATGCGGACATCACCCGCAGACCGGACCAGATTAACGTATGGCTACCCTTCACCGACACCTTCGCAGGCAATACCCTTTGGTTGGAAAGCGACTACGGCTTGCGCGACTTCCATCCAGTCAACGTAAGCTATGGTAATGCTTTGGTTTTTGACGGTGGTGCCTTGGAACATGGAACGGTGGAAAACGACACGGATTCAACCCGTGTCAGCTTGGATTTTCGTTTTGCGATAAAGGGTTCCAAGTAGCATTTTCCCTTGGTTTCCAAGACCGCTTAAAAAAATAGGGTTTCGTCGATAAAATCAGCATTTTTCCGATTGTCAGGCAAAGTTGAAGTGAGGATACTGCCTCCAAATGCCAATAGGTATTTACTGGCTAGGCAACCCATCGGTTGCCTAGCCATCATTAACCACAAAATAAAGGTAATAAAAACATGAAAATCGAAGCTTCCCAAATCTTATCTCTTTGCCCTACTTGCAAACCTGACGAAGCCAACAGTTTGGCCGAATGCCTGCCGGCTATATTTGAAAAATATGCGATTGACACGCCTTTGCGAGTAGCCCACTTCCTAGCCCAAACTGCCCATGAAAGCGAGGGATACACTCATTTTTCAGAAAATCTGAATTATAGCGCCTCTGGTTTGCAAAACACTTTCCCTAAGTATTTCCGGCAAGTCAGTCCAGCCGCTTATGCCCGCAACCCTGAGAAAATCGCCAACCATGTCTACGCAGACCGCATGGGGAATGGTTCCGAAGCCTCAGGGGACGGATGGAAATTTCGCGGAAGAGGCATGATCCAATTGACTGGCCGCGAGAATTACACGTCTTTTTCCAAAGATTGCGGCAAGGACTGCACAGAAGACCCTGATTTTCTCACGACTCCTGAAGGCGCAGCGGAATCCGCTGCTTGGTATTGGAAACAACGCGATATTAACAAACCCGCCGATGTCGATGATGTCGTTGCCGTGACTAGACTCATCAATGGAGGCACTTTGGGTTTGGACGAAAGAAAAGCCTTGTTAGCCAAAGCCAAGGTAATCGTCAAACAAATGTTTAGTTAATTGGAATTCCCGCAAGATGACTCAAAATAATGCCATCGCTGCTCAAGATAGATTCAGTTTCCACTGTCTTGCCTACTTATAGCAATTCGACTGCTTCGTCTCGCTTACAGCGATACGCCAAAAGCTCAGATATTGTTTTTTGGTGGCAAGGGATTTGCCACCTCTGTGATCGAACCTAAGTTAGCACTGAATATTTCCTAAAAAATCAGATTTTTTCCGATACCGCTAGGATGAATTATAGGGAACACTATCCCATCATCTAGCAACAAAGGAAATATACCATGACAAACCTACTGAGTTGGTTAACCAGCTTTTTCACATCCACTAGGTCTGCAAACGGCGATAATGTCAATGATAACCCTGACCATTGGCGTTTATCCTTGGATGATGCCGTCAGGGAAGCCTCTTCATTGCTTGCGTTCGCCAGTCGTAGTGGCATCAGTCTAGAACCCAATCAAATGAAACCGATCCTCGACATGAGTAGAGTATTGGAAAAAGGTGATGACATTCTCGCCATTGATACGGATAATGAGCAGGATTTTTGGCGAGCTTACAGTGAGGTCGTCGCAAAAATCCATCCTGTGACTTCCGACAGCATTCAAGCCACCTTGGAAAATGGTTTGCGCTCACAAAATAACCTTTGGCGGAATCGTACCATCGCCCAAAAGACAGTCTTTAGGTACGGAGTTTATTCATTGGTGGTCTTGGTGGCTATCATTTATTTTCAAAGTTACATGCAAATGGGAACGTCCATCAGAAACCATTTGCAAATTTCCTTTGAAAGCCAGAAGAAGGCAATTGATGATTTATTTTTGGTAAAAATCACTGAAGAAGACAAACGCCTAAAACAATTAGGTCAAGAAGGCCAGCAAAACTTCGTCAGAACACTCTACGATAAATATAAAGTCGAACTTCAAATTGCCAAATTACGCGCATCTCAAGACGAGTTATTCTCTTGGGGCAAGGTAGGCGACAAGGTGTTAAACCGGCTAGGCATGGAGTCTGACGGTCAGTATAATTATGATGCCCCAATAAACTGGGAAAAATGGCTTTCCAAGGTGACAGTCGAGCCAAGTAAAATAACGTCTCCTGCACCCACCAATACAGAGACAAAATCACCCTCGAATACTCCAATCAATACAGCATCAGATCAAGAAGCACAAGCCGCTATAAAACGGGATGATGCTATGGTGATAGACGAATTGAAAATTGTGGTCATCCCCACTTATCTTGCCCTGAATGAGTCTGAACAAATTCTGCGCATGATCTCTGAGTTTATCTTGCCACTGCTTTATGGCCTGCTGGGTGCCTGTGCTTACGTATTGCGTGACTTGAGAAGTTCCATCAGTTCTGTCACCTTTTCCAAATCCAGCATGATTAACTACAATCTAAGGTTACTCATGGGTCCTTTGGTCGGTATCGCCGTAGGCTTGTTTTTTGGGACATCTGCCGTCAATTTTATCGGTGGTGGTGATGAATTGAAGAATACTGCAACTCCCGTGACAACTAGCATTACTTCCGTAGGGACGGTGGGTTTTGCATTCTTGGCTGGTTATAGCGTCGAAGTGCTGTTCTCGGCATTGGAAACTCTTGTCAATGCATTTGGCAGTAAAGGTCAATCGAATAACTAAGACATAAAATGAACGGTAATATGTTATTTAAGAACTTACCACCACAGTGTAGGTAAGTATAAACCTCAAACTACTCAAATGTAAGGAAAGTAGACATGCCCAAGGTATCCGATTGGATAGCCAGCCTGTTCAAATTTCATTCAACGTCTGAAGCTGATATTTCCAAAATAAATAGTGCTTCTTGGAAAATGCCTCTGGCCGAGGCCGTCCGGGAGGCCCACACCCTATTGGCTTTCTCCAGTCGTCGCGGGATTACCCTAGATCCCGAACGAATGAAAACTATCATTGAAATGGATAGACTATTCGAAAACGACAATGGAACCACCTCTATTGACGAGGCAAAGGAGGAAGCATTCTGGGGAGCCTATAGTTCGGTAGTGGCGAAAATATACCCGGTAACCTCCGACAGCATCAACGCAACCCTTGGCATCCGCCCCACCTCACTGGGTCGTGGCCTAGGCAAACGCACCATTGCCCAACAAACCGTATTAAAATACGGGCTCTATTCCCTAGTGGTGTTATTGGCCATCATCTATTTTCAAAGTTATATGCAAATGGGGATGTCAGTCAGAAATCATTTGATGTCTTCTTTCAACAGTCAGAATCAGGCTATCGATAGTTTGTTCGCCAACAAAATTGCGGATGAAGACAATCGATTGAAAGCAGCCGGAAAAGAGGGCCAAGATAATGTTGTCAAAAGACTTTATGAAAGATATATTATTGAACTTCAATTGGCTAAATTGCGTGCTTGCCAAGATGAGATAGTTTCTTGGGACAAAACCGGGGGGAAAGTTTTAGTCGGCCTAGGGATGTCAACCGGCATTCAAAAACAAGGGCAACCCAAGGAATTTACCAACTTGCTCCCGCAAGGAAGCGCTCTCAATGCTGTCAATCAAACAGAGTCTCCCACCCCAAATCCAATCAAGCCAGCGCCAGCCCAGCCTGAACCTTCAGGACAAGGCCAAATCGCTCAAGGCAAGCCTAGCCTTGAACCGGCTCAGCCCCCACGGGCGGATGACAGTCTGGAAGATTCGATAATCTTAGATGAACTGAAATCCGTCGTCATACCCACTTATCTTGATTTGAACGAATCAGAACAAACGCTCAGGCTTATTTCCGAGTTCGTGTTGCCTCTGCTCTATGGCCTACTCGGGGCCTGTGCTTATATCCTGCGCGACCTGACAAGCGCCATCCGATCGGTCACTTTTTCCAAATCCAGCTTGATTAACTATAATCTAAGGTTAATTATGGGTCCATTGGTCGGCATTGCTGTGGGTTTGTTTTTTGGCGCAACGTCCTCCGCTACTTTCCATGAACCAAGCTTGACAAGCAACCCGACCCAGCCAGCCTCCTTATCAGACATTTCTTCACTTAGCACAGTCGCTTTGGCTTTTTTGGCGGGATACAGCGTCGAAGTGCTATTTTCCGCACTCGACGCGCTGGTTGGCGCATTTGCCCGCAAAAAACCTTCCAAAGTGTAGTCAGCCAAAGAAAAACAACTGGCTTGGGTAAATCCCTTGCCATCGAGGCATGGGTATCTCAAAAAACCTATTCCGTTCGCACTGAGCTTGTCGAAGTGCGGGGTTTTTCGAGGTGACCACATGGGTACATCCGATGGCTATTGACAATTCAAACATGCCACATCCCCGCAGGGTTCGATTTGACCGTATAATTAAGCCATTCGGCGCAACACGCACTCAAGTCGGTATTCGAGCATGAACTATCCCACCATAGAATCCTTTGTCGGCAACACCCCCCTAGTCCGCCTGCAACGTTTGCCGGGCGATACGGGCAACATCATTCTCGCCAAGCTGGAAGGCAACAACCCTGCCGGTTCGGTTAAAGACCGCCCTGCCCTCAGCATGATTATCCAAGCCGAGGCGAAGGGGGACATTAAACCCGGGGATCGTTTGATCGAAGCCACCAGCGGCAACACCGGCATTGCCTTGGCAATGGCGGCGGCAATCAAAGGTTATCGCATGACCCTCATCATGCCGGACAACATGAGCGCGGAACGACGCGCAACGATGAAAGCCTTCGGCGCTGAAATCATCTCGACTCCTGCCAAAGGCAGCATGGAAGCCGCCATTGATTTAGCCCGCGCTATGGAAGCAAGAGGCGAAGGCAAGGTGCTAGACCAGTTCGCCAACCCTGACAACCCATTTGCCCATTATCAAGGAACCGGCCCGGAAATTTGGCGCGACACGCAAGGAACCGTCACCCATTTTGTCAGTTCGATGGGAACCACCGGCACGATCATGGGGACTTCGCGCTATTTGAAGGAGCAAAATCCGGACGTGCAAATCGTCGGGGTACAACCGGAAGGCGAATCGAAAATCCCCGGCATCCGCCGCTGGCCGCAAGAATATCTGCCTAAGATTTACCAAGCTTTCCGCGTGGATCGGATCATGGATGTGGATCAGCAAACCGCAGAGGAAACCACCCGCCAGTTATCAGCGAAGGAAGGTATCTTTGCCGGTGTGTCATCCGGCGGGGCAGTTGCAGCGGCGTTGCAATTGTCTGAGGAAGTGGAGAATGCGACGATAGTGGTAATTATTTGTGACCGTGGGGATAGGTATCTTTCGACGGGGGTGTTTCCTGATTGAGGTTGAAAATGGCACTACATGATCCTTTTGATGGTTTCACTATCAATATATTTCAAGACGAGGACGGAGATTATCTGGCTCATTTTGTAGAATTGCCTAATATTTCGGCTTATGCAGATTCACCTGAATTGGCAATCAAGGAATTGGCTCTAGCTTGGAATGGGGTAAAGGAAAGTTATATTAAGCATGGCGAACCTATCCCAAATAAATTCCCATTCATGACAATAAATGGGTTGCCCCCATGCAGTCCGTGAAGGCCGGTTTACTTTATTTTATTTTCGTTTTTAGTGTCGGGTTTGTTCTTGGGCCTATTCGGATTTTATGGCTAGTACCGCGTTATGGTGTCAGGGTAGCCGAATTGATGGAAATGCCGGTTATGCTGGTTGTCATTATTTTCGCAGCACGGTGGATAGTTCCATGCATTCCTGAACCAAGGACACTTTCAAAGCGTTTTGCTGTTGGCTTTTTGGCTTTTGGATTATTACTTGTGGCTGAATTTAGTTTAGTGTTGTCAGTGCGTGGCATGACTTTAGCCGAGTACTTCGCCAGCCGCGATCCGGTTTCGGGAACTGTGTATTACGTCATGCTGGTCGTGTTTGCTTTGATGCCGATGTTGGTAGTGCGAAGATAAAATCCTCAACCGTCATATTTAGTTTGTATTTTCAATAACTGAAATATAATTTATACATAGGCTTATTTCATGAACAGCCACGATCATATTGTTTCCGATGCTGATACCTTGTTTGGCAAGCCACGCATCAAAGGTAGGCGAATGGGCGTTAATTTTGTTTTGGAGTTGCTGGAATCCGGTTGGAGCAAAGCTCAGATTTTGGAGAATTACCCCCGTTTGAAAGCAGAGGATTTTCAAGCGGTTTTTGCCTTTGTTAGAGATTGCTTGAAAGATGAGGAATTTATTATGCAGGCAACCTTGCATAATGATAAAGTTTCAGCATGACCAGAAACTTATTAGCTAATGAGAATTTTCCTTTATCAGCTATAAAAAAGCTTGTTGCAGCAGGCTACGATGTCAAGTCGGTGGCTTTGGAATTTCCAGGGATTGATGATCGAAGGAAGTTGGGATTTAGCTTGCCGCATAGGAAGGTGTTTGATTACCTTAGATGCTGATTATAACGATTTAGTATTTTCAAAATGTATGTTGCCGCCTAAAGTTTTTTTATAGTTCAGAACAATATTGGGATAGATATATCAGAACATAAAACAGCTAGGTTATTTTATAGAACTATTTATAGGCTTTTAATTCTTTGAT
>CAIYXP010000221.1 GCA_903930145.1 uncultured Methylococcaceae bacterium | reverse complement strand
TCGACAAACGCGTCGATAAACGGTAATGGCTGGCTAAAAATGGCGGTTCACTAAAAAGTTCAAACTTGGGGAAAAGCCAATTATACTTTTTGCCAGATTTCAAGGGGGTAGAACCCGCAAAAAAACTTGATGATCGAGTGATAGCAAGACATAATTGTCCAGTTCAACGATGATAATTTCATCCGAACTGTTCCTTTTTTGATAACGGGGGGTTAGAGGGAATTTTCTGATGACTGGTTTAATCGTCAAATACTGCAAACTAGAAAACCGCACCGAGCCTTTCATTTTTTCAATGCCACCTTTCTTTTTCAGGCGGTCTAGCAAATCCGGCGGAATGACCAATGCCTCTAGTCGCTCATCATTCAAGGCTTGGATGTCGTGTCCAATGGACGGCGTAAAATTCCAACCGAGTATAATGACCTTATCCCAACCCCCCATGACTGAATCGCGCAATGTGATCGCTTTTTTGAGCGTCGGTAGTCCGGTCATTTTATTAGGTGAGTCAACCAAGATAAGTGTTTTGCCATCTCGACCTAAATTTCGTCCGGGGTTTTCCTCCGGTGGTAAAGGCAAGGCGCCATACAGCGATAAAACAATCTGTGATAACTCACCAATACGGAATTTTCTGCCCAGTGTCGATTTTGCCGCCTCCACTTGATAATCGCCAATCGCCTGATATAAAAATGGCTGGGCGTTTTGGTCAATTAGGCGTTTTCGCATAATCATGCAAGCGGGTTTGCCTAAATCAGAAATAATCCAATTCCTGCCGAGTTTTTCAGCAACGGCAGCGGTTGTACCAGAACCACCGAAAAAGTCAGCAACTAAGCCGTTTTCTGGACAGGAGGCTTGGATAATTCGGTCGAGGAGTTTTTCGGGTTTTTGTGTCCCATATTCTAACCCTTCATTTGATCTGGATGAAATTGCCATAAAATCAAACCACATATCTTGAACCTGTTTGCCCTCTATGTCATCGGCAAACTGCTTGTAACGCGGAGTACCAGCAGAAGAGAAGAAAATTTTTCCCTCCGCCAAAGCCATATCTATCCGATCTTGGGACCATACCCAATGTCGGCCTGATGGCGGGAAAAGCAATCCCATTTCACCAAAATAGCGGGGTTCGCCTTGCCCTGCGGCATTCATCGAAACAGATTTATAGCGTTTACCAGTTATTTCGCAGATATTTGGATATTCCTCTTCTGTTTCCTCTTTGCTGCGGGGAACAAAAACAGACTTGAAGTTATAAGCATTAGTTTTGGTGTAGAAATACAAGTTATCGTGAATGACACCGAACTTGTTGCCATCATTGTGGCTGTATGAACGACGCCAGATAATTTCATTACGAAAACAATCTTTCGCAAAAACCTCATCTAACACAATCTTGACATAATGCCCCACATGCCAATCCAGGTGTACATAAATTGAACCCCTGTCACTCAATAATTCCCGCATTAAAATCAATCGGGGAGTAATCATTGCCAGATACGAGGCCGTGCCATCCGCCCAAGTGTCAGAATAGGCAAATTGTTCAATCACGGTGGGCTTTTGTTCCAGTTCGATGGGTTGACCCTTTTTGCCACGGGCAGGAGATGGGAGTATGACTTTAGTGCGGTAGTCCGCCTTGGAGTCAAACGGTGGATCAATATAGATCAGGTCTATCTTGCCGCGTAAGGAAGGGGTTTGTTCGTCACCAGCCAGCAACGCGGCCATGGCGAGCAGATTGTCCCCGTAAATCAGGCGATTGGGGAAATGTGGTGGCTGATTTATCCGCCCAAGGCCGGATAAATCCGGCCCTACAGCAGTCTTATGCTGGCTGCTGGCTGCTGGCTGCTGGCTGCTGGCTGCTGGCTGCTGGCTGCTGGCTGCTGGCTGCTGGTGACATTTTGCGCCCATTGCCCTTGCCGTATCCAGTCGGCATGGGCGCTATCCTTCGCGGGAATGACAATCTCACGGGTTTGCAAGCCAATGCGATGCTTGCTTTCCAAGCCCTCCAAAATCTGCTCCGCTTGTTTCTTCCCCGCCGCCACGATCTGCGGCAACTGTTCCAACAAACTCTTACTCATGATAATCTCCTATAGCTGTCAAAAACAATCAAAGGCAACGATTTTATATCATCTTCGGTAACAATGCTTGATTTCTTGATAAAATGCTAGGGCTATAACCGACCTAGGCTTGTAGGCGAGGCAAAGGTATTATCATTATTGCTATAGTTATTCAATTATTTCTTGTAGTAATTGTTTAACATCATAATCACCACATGGAGAATATCTCCTAAACGAAGCTGATTCTTGTTGGGAAATCGGTTGTTCAGAGTCATCTATAGAAACAGCCATTAATTGCTTGGGCGGCATACCATAGACAAATTTTATGTCTTTAAATTTTTCGTCTAAGTTATTATCGTCTAAGTGACCAATGATTCTCCAATCCCCCTCAATTTTTCTCTCAAATAATGAATATGTATCTAAAATCAAAGGCTGAATTACCCATTCATTTGTTTTTGACAAATCCAAAATGGGTTGCTTTGAAAAATAATGAAAAATTTCCGCCACCATCCCTATACTTACATTCGCTACCAAACGACCGAACCCAAATAATTCCTCATTAATCTTAAAAGCGAATATGTCTCCGGGAGTTGGTTTGACTCTTTTTGGTCGCTTTGATGTTTTTATTTCTACACTTTTAACTTCAAGTTCTTCAAAGTTTTGTAGAATATTATCATCAAGATTAACTTTCAAAACAAGATTCAGCGCATATTGCAGTTCCGCTAAAGTAGGTTTCCTTTCTAAATCTTCTTGGTATTCTTGACTGAAATCGATTAAAAATCTTCGAGCTAAATCTAAAACAGTATCACCAATTGTGATGTTTTCTTTATCTGAAATTGACCACCATCCCATAAAATATACCTCTTATGCTGTAAGTTAAAAAAATTGTCCGTCAACCACAATCGCCTTTACCTTTTAGTTTAGACATCTCTTGATTGTAGCTTTTTTCAAAATATTTTTGCCTTTGTTTTGGGCGAGTTTTATTGTTATGATCGAATGAATTGACTTTGTTTCCTCTATCAGGGTAGCTATTAGCAGATTTCATATCTGACCCAACATGACCAGTCTTCGTTCCATAATACTCTATATTGGCTTGCTCAATACCGCGAGCAGTGCCATAGGTTACATTTCTTTGAATAGGTTCCATGCTAGCACCTGAAGTTAATCGACCAGTCTCTCTATGCTCAGTGGCTCGCCTACCAAGATCATCTGTTATTCCAATATAATACGGCTTAGATTCCCCCGGTGCATATAAGCCATAGACATTATAACCCGGTTTCTTTTCATGTATGTAACCAAACGGATCAACCCAATTCACCGGGTTGGGTGCGTATTCGTAGAGGTTCTCCCCGCCTTCCAGCCCTATCGGGTCTTGGTGGATGAAACGTCCGCTGGAAGGTTCGTAGTAGCGGTTAAGATTGTAATGCAGCCCGGTCTCGCTG
>CAIYXP010000220.1 GCA_903930145.1 uncultured Methylococcaceae bacterium | reverse complement strand
AGTTTCTGATTTTCGCTGGCTAACAGACGACAATTCAACTTGATGCCTAAACATCCCAAGCTTCCTTACTGGCGGCTTTCCAGTTTTTACATTTTTTACTTTGCCGCCTTGGGTTGTTTCATGCCTTATTGGGCCTTGTATCTGCAATCCTTGGGGTATAGCCACGCCCAAATCGGTCAGTTGATGGCGATTATGCCTGCCACCAAGATCATCTCGCCGAATTTGTGGGGATGGTTGGCGGATCACACCGACCGCAGCGTCCTGTTAATCCGCATTTCATCCTGCCTGACCGCTGCTTGTTTTTTGCTGATTTTTTGGGGGAGCGGCTTTGCTTGGCTGGCGTTGACTTTGGCTCTGGTGGGTTTTTTTTGGAATGCCCCCATGCCTTTGTTTGAAGCGATGACGATGAGTTGGCTCAGGGAAAATGCCCACAATTACAGCCGCATCCGCATTTGGGGTTCGCTGGGCTTCGTCGCGTCAGTATTTGGCACGGGATGGGCTTTGGACAAGTTGCTCGTCATCGGACATTTGCCCTCGCTATTGCTTGGTCTTTTCATAGGCATGGGCTTGGTTGCGCTGCTGCTGCCAAGCCGTTCCGTGCGGGTGGCCGATGTTGTCAAGGGTTCTTTGTCTGCGATTATCAAGCGCAAAGGGGTCATCGCTTTTTTTCTGGCCTGTTTTTTGATTCAAGCCGCCCATGGGCCTTATTACACGTTTTTCTCGGTTTATCTGAAAGAACATGGCTACGATGCCGGACAAACCGGCGTGTTGTGGTCTTTGGGTATCCTTGCGGAAATTCTGTTCTTTGCATTTTCCACGGTCATCTTCAAACGCCATAGCATAAGGGCAATTTTATTGGTGTCCATCGCCTTAAGCGTTTTGCGCTGGCTATTGATAGGATGGTATGTGGACAATATCGCAGTGCTGGCCTTCGCCCAGTTTCTTCATGCGGCGAGTTTTGGCGCAAACCATGTCGCGGCGATTCAATTCATCCATAAACATTTTGCCTGGCCCCATCAAAGCAAGGGGCAAGCCTTGTATGGGAGTTTGAGTTTTGGTTTGGGTGGAATGACTGGCAGCTTTGCTAGCGGCGAGTTATGGGTTAGCTTGGGTCCTAGCCTATTATTTAGTGTCGCCGCAGGTCTGAATGTTTTGGCTTTGTTAGTGGTTTGGGCGAGGGTGGAGAGGGTGAGATAAGCCGTCATTTTTTATACAACCATCATTACCTTTAACGTCGCGATAGTCAGTACAGCCCGAAAAAGTGGGAACTTGCCTCTCTGGATGAAACAATCAGGGTGTTGATGTGCAGAGAATAAAACGTGAACAAATCAATGACGAGATTCATAAAAGTCCATTACGCATTCCATGCGCCATATTCTATAAAAGAATTTCTCTAAATGCTTGACTTTCGCCCTAATGAGCCTATATTGCCTTTTTTGACCAAAAAACATCCTATATTGGGGGACGTATGAGAATGCGGTGGCTAGTATTTTTTTTCGTCGGACTATCCTTGCTTTCTGCGACTATTGGCGCCGAGACATTGGTTGGCAAGAATTCAACATGGTCGTATCTTGATAATGGCACAAACCAAGGGACGGCTTGGCAGTCCATAGGTTTTAACGACTCAATTTGGAAGATTGGTGCCGCTGAGTTGGGTTATGGCGATGGGGACGAATCCACCGTGGTCAGTTACGGACCCAATGCCAGCGGCAAGTTCATCACGACTTACTTCCGCAGGCATTTTACGGTTGCCAATCCCGGCTTGTATTCAAGCCTGACATTGAATGTCAAGCGTGATGATGGTGCTGTCATTTACCTCAATGGCGTTGAAGTGCGCCGCGAGAATATGCCCGCTGGCAGCATCTCAAACACCACCACTACCGCCAACACGACTTCCGAGACTACATACTTTTCCTCGACTATCCCTCCCAGCGCCTTGGTGGCTGGCGACAACGTCTTGGCCGTTGAGGTTCACCAGACTAATGCCACTAGTAGTGACTTGAGTTTCGACCTGGAACTGATTGGCAATCTGACGGGTGTTCCTACCGTGTCTGTGGTGCGTGGCCCTTATTTGCAAATGGCAACGCCAAATAGCATGACGGTTCGTTGGCGAACGGATGTTGCCACCGACAGCCGGGTTCGTTTCGGCATAGCCCAAGGTAGCCTAAACTTAGTGGCAGACGATCCGGCTTTGACCACAGAACACCAAGTCAAATTGACTGGCCTGACCCCGGAAACCCGTTATTGGTATTCGGTCGGTTCTTCGGCCGCTGCCTTTTCTGGTGGTGATGCCACGACATTTTTCAACACTGGCCCGGTAAACGGCACTGCTCGCCCAACCCGTATCTGGGTCATTGGCGATGCGGGAACTGGAAATTCCAATCAAACCGCTGTGTACAATGCCTACCGGAACACTACCGGCTCGCTTTATACCCATTTATGGCTGATGCTCGGTGACAATGCCTATAACTCAGGCACTGATGCGGAATTTCAAACCAATGTCTTTAACATTTACCCTGAAATATTCAAGCAGAGTCCGGTTTGGCCGACTATCGGCAACCACGATGCCGCATCCGCAGATTCGGCTACCCAATCCGGGCCTTATTATGACATCTTCACGTTGCCCCGCAATGGCGAGGCAGGGGGAGTGGCTTCTGGTACCGAGGCTTATTACTCTTATGATTACGGTAACATTCATTTCATCGTACTAGATTCACAGGAAACCAGCCGCTCCGGCACAGGCCCTATGATGACTTGGCTGAAAGCGGATTTACAGGCTACCAATGCAGATTGGGTCATTGCCTATTGGCATCATCCACCTTATACCAAGGGTTCGCACAATTCAGACACAGAGACCCAGTTAATCGACATGCGTCAAGTCTTTGTTCCGGTTTTGGAGCAAAACGGCGTGGATTTAGTGCTGACGGGTCACAGCCACTCTTATGAACGGTCTAAATTCATTGACGGTCATTACGGCAATTCCACCACCTTTAGCGACAGTTTGCATGTCATCCAAAGTGGAAGCGGACGTACAGATGGTTCCGGCGCTTACGCCAAGGCATCCGGCGGTGTCCCGCACGACGGTGCTGTTTACGCAGTGGCGGGCAGTTCCGGGCAAATCAGTGGCGGTACGTTAAATCATCCGGCCATGTACTTGTCCCTCAATGAATTGGGTTCCATGATATTGGACATTGATGGCTTGACCCTAAACGCCAAGTTCATCAATAACAACGGCACGGTGCGGGATTATTTCACCATCACCAAGGATTCGGCTCCACCACCTCCCGCAGCATGTGCAGTGCCTTGGGGCGGTACCATCATGAGCGGGCAAAGTGTGACGGCTTACTTGGAAAGCGTAAGCAGCAATTGTGTTGCGGAAACCCGCTTATGCAACAATGGCGTGTTAAGCGGCAGCTACACCTTCCAGTCTTGCTCGACACCCCAACCCGCATCCTGCACATTGCCGTGGGGTGGGACTATTGCCCACGGGCAAAGCGTCACGGCCTATCAAACCAGCATTAGCAGTAGTTGCACATCAGAAACCCGTATTTGCAATAACGGCACTCTGACAGGAAGCTTTGCTTTCCCTGCTTGCACAGCCCCCCCGCCACCACCCGGCAACACGACTTTACAGCTTCAAAATGGCCTAAACGGCTATAACGGTAATGTGGACAGCTATGTGGCAAGCGGAAAGCCGACGCTCAATTACGGTAATGCCACAGCTTTGTACGCCGATGGTGCCGACGGGACAAATGGCCGGTTAATTGGCGTAATCAGTTGGGATTTAAGCGCCATTCCGCCGAGTGCCACCGTTGATTCGGGGACACTGACATTCAATGTCTTCAATGGCAGCAATGGGAGTTACAACGTTTATGCATTAAACAAAAGCTGGAATGAGGGTACGGTTACTTGGAATAGTTTAAACCCCACCGCCAATTTGGGTACGCTTGTCGGAACCCTTCCGGCTGGCGGCACCGGCGCCAAGCAGATTCAATTCAACGCGGCGGGTTTGGCGTTGTTGCAATCTTGGGTTGTGGGGACGGCTCCCAACAACGGATTTGCCATCATTGATGCCAACACCAGCGATGGGATTGATCTGCGCTCCAGCGAATATGGCACATCCGGTTCGCGCCCTAAATTGACCGTGACCTATCATTAGGCAGCAAGGTCTCGGCTTTGCCAGTTTGATGGCAATTTAAACAACTCTCCGGGCAGCCAAAAGCTGCCCGGTCTTTATTTGAGGATGCCTATGCATTTTTGCTTGATCCTACTGGCCTTGCTGTCCTCCCCCGCGATCCTTGCGCATGGACTCATTCATGAACAACTGAAATCCACTGACCAACGGATTGCCAAGGAACCCAACAATGCGGCGTTATATGTCCATAGGGGGCGGTTGTACCTTGACGACGATCATACTGATATGGCGATCAAAGATTTTCGCAGAGCTTTGAAGATCGAACCCAGTCATCGGGCTGCGCATTATTTCCTAGGCGAAGCGCTGCTCAACCAACAGGACCCGGTTGGCGCGGAGCGCGAATCCCGCGCCTTCATCGCGGCTTTGGGTGAAGACGATAACGGTGGCCTAATGCGAGGTTATCGTTTGTTGGGTCATAGCCTGATGGGGCAAAAAAAGTCATTAGAGGCAGCAGAAGCCTACCAACTGACCATCAAACACGCTGTCGAACCTACCCCATCCCTCTATCTTGAATGCGCGGCGGCCTATCGCTCTGCCGACAAGGAAAATCTGCCAAAGGCATTGGCGATACTGGACGAAGGCATAGCCAAACTTGGACCCCTAACCAGCCTGCAAGAAGCTGCCATTGAGATAAACCTACAGGAGAACCAAGTGGATGCCGGAATTGCACGATTGGACAGTTTAATTGCATTGGGCAAGGGAACGGAACAGTGGTTGTTCCGAAAAGGCGATATTCTAATCAAGGCGGGTAGGATTGCTGAGGGATGCCAAGCCTACAAACAAGCATTGGCTGCTATATCCGCAGTTTCAGTCAAAAGGAAAACGGTATCCTTGGATAAATTGAAACAATCCGTTGAAAGTGCATTGGCAGGGAACGACAATGATAATTGCCGATAAGACAAAATCAACTGTACTCAATGTTGCAGTGATAGTTCCTTTCTGACAAAGCATAAACCCCAAGATTTTCTTTCAACCAAGCAAACTTTAGCGTCTGTGTGGCTATGGTTGTCAGCTACCGCCAGGGTTTGTGCCGAGTTCAACCCGGATTTCGCCGCAGGGCGGCTCCGTCCGGGCTGAATACGCTGGCTATGTTCGCTCAAGTTCCTGTCACTGCCCATTAGATTAAGCCTAAAAAGGGCGGGCCAAGCCCGATATGGCAAATGTTTGCCAACCTGTACAAAAATCACGGGGCCGTTGCAGAGGTAAGCCAATTCATAGGATATGCCGAAAAAATTTGACATTTTTCCCGGTTCGGCGTATGACACACGCTAAATTCCATTTTTTTATTTGGACAAAAATAAAGCCATGATTTTCTGGCAACCAGCCAATACTATAAGACGTTCATCAAGCCTTGATGGATGCCTAGCCGCATGGGTTTGCAAATCATAACCGGCTTCGAGAACATTAAATCTATGAGCAAGGGCCATGTATTCCTGTCTTACTGCCACGCTAACACAGTCGATGTGACCCGCCTACGTGATGAACTTATCAAGGAAGGCGAGGTGGTATTGTGGGATAAAGACTGCATTGAGACTGGTAAAGACTGGGAGCAGAAAATCCGCGAGGCGATACAACAAAGCTATGCATTCATTGTTTGTTTGTCAGTAGAGTTACAAGCCCGCAAAAAAAGT
>CAIYXP010000219.1 GCA_903930145.1 uncultured Methylococcaceae bacterium | reverse complement strand
TCGACAAACGCGTCGATAAACGGTAATGGCTGGCTAAAAATGGCGGTTCACTAAAAAGTTCAAACTTGGGGAAAAGCCAATTATACTTTTTGCCAGATTTCAAGGGGGTAGAACCCGCAAAAAAACTTGATGATCGAGTTACATTACGCACGACGGCCTAAAGGCCCCGGTCGAAAATGCGAAGAAAATGATGCCGCTGGTCCCCGGACGCGTCGTCCAAGGCGCCGCATGCCGGTTGACCAGGGGCCAAGCCTCGCTGGGTGTGTGCGAAGGCATCGAAACAGCCATGGCCGTTTGGCTGGCGACAGGCATCGCGGTATGGCCGACGCTGAACGCCGCCCTGCTATCCCTGTTTGAACCCCCGCCGGGGGTTAAGACAGTCTGGATATGGGGGGATGACGACCTCAGCAAAACAGGCGAGCTGGCTGCATTGGCGTTGAAGAAAAAGCTCGATGCGGCCAATGTCGAAAGCGGAATCTGGATTCCCGACGCGGGCATCCTGCCCGCTTCAGGCAAGAGGAAAGGGGTTGACTGGCTGGACGTGCTGACCGAATGCGGCCCGCATGCCTTTCCGCTGGCGGCCACTGGCGAGCCTCGCGAATACCGCAAGGCCGCGTGAGGCTTGTCATGGCCATCAATCCTTGGGTAGTGGGCACGAACCCGGGCCTTGATGGGAGGCAACCCCTTTCACAGGGCCGTATGCTTTCATGCGATCCTGCGCACTGTCGGGATTTGACGAGGCCAAGGCACCCAAGCGTTGCCTGAAAAGTTGGGGATTTCCCCCGACAGCCTATCATTGGATGACAACCGGCGCAAAGCCCCCAGTATCCTGCAATTGCCGTGTTTCGGTGACTGCTGGATGCTGGCCGGCCTTGCGCCATTTTTATTTCCCATCGAATTTCAAACGCAATCCATTAAAAAACTAATGAACCCAAAAAACGACAACTGCCTGATCACCGTCTTTGCCCAAGATGCCCTTAACACGGGCAGGGGGAACATTGTCCGCGTCTTCTGGCGGATGGGAAGGGACGGGGTGTGCAAGGGCGCATATGACATCCTGATCCCGCCTGCCTACGTGCTTGACGCCGCCATTCTGGGCGAGTTGGCCGCCTTGCGGCACTTGCTGGGCGTCAGGCGCATATCAGGGGAAAACCGCAACGGCACAGGGCTGCACCTCGTCGTCTCGCGCGGCGCCATCAAAAAGCTGGCCGAAAAGAAATCCAGCAAGGCTTACTTGGCAGAATTCAGCCATTTCCTGACCACTCGCTATTTTGATGCGCAAATCATCGTGGAAAAGGATAAAGGCTGGCTGCCCGCCGACCCCGGCCAGGTCAAAACCGTAGAAATAAACCTTGACGGAATCAATCCCATCGAATTCATTGAAACCCCCTTGCTTGGGAAAGTCACCATCAGCAGCCACGCATTGACAGAATATGCCGCGGTTGCGGGCACGGCGGACGCATCCCAAAGCTGGAGAAGCATCAGCCGGCGGCTTAAGGGAAGACTGAGTAAAGTCGAGATATCCGTTTCATTGGCAAGCGTTCACAGAAGGAAGTACCCTAACAAATCGTCGGAAACATGGAAACACCCGGACGACACCATGCATTTTGTCTTTTCGCGCGAAAAGCCAGACCTGCTCGTCCTTGTCACCGTCTATCAGGCGGACCCCCAAGAAGGGCTTCCCAAATACCCTGGGGCCATGTGATTGTGCCTATCCGGCTATTTCCGCCCTGCATATCAGGCAATTGGTCATGTCCCCAGGCCATTTCAAGACGGCGCAGGAACAATGGGGGCAACTGCCCACAAACGCATCCCCGCCATCCAAATCCCTTGCAATGACCCATGCGCCGGTAAAGTCCAGAATGGAATTCTTCCTTAATGATTTGAACATGTCATAAGCAGCCATTAGCAAACGGGCATGGTTGCCGTCGCCCGGGACCTTCCTTGACATGCCGTAAATGACGGAAAATGCGGCGCATTCCTTTTTTAAAACCCTTGTCCCCTCGCAAACACCCTTTGACGAATGCTTGATGGCCCCCTTGGACGGGCTGACCCCGTTAATGTCAACATAGGCCCTCCTGAGGATTCCCCTTGGAATGTCCGTTTCGTCATGGACGACAGAAATGCGCGCCATTCTTTTTATCATCTCCGCCGCCAGGATGCATGGGCTTAAATTGTCCAACCCTGTGCCCCCCATTACCGGCCAACCAACGCCAACAGCCCGTCCAGGCCGTCGGCAGGGTCAAGCTGGCCGTCAATGGCCGAAAGCGACGCATGGCTAAACTTTGGCTCGTAGCAGATGACGCCGGAACCCGCCAATGCCATGATGTCGGCAAGCGACATTCTTTTGACGAACGAGGCAAGATTCTGGTCTTTGACGTTCATCAGGATATTTGCCTTGCCGTCGTTTTCCCGAAGCGACGCCCTGAGTGCGAGAAGGTAGATGACGTTCAATTCCTTGATGTCATGCCCATCGTATTGATTGGCGTCATCCCAAAGCGGGCCCTTGCATTTGTCCCCCCTTTTAAAATCCGCATCATCGCCTAAAGCCGCATTGCGAAGCTCGACCGACTGACTGACCTTGGATTCCCCGTGTTCGAGGATCAGCGATCCCAGTATGGCATTGGCGATGAGCCCGCAATTGGCGTAGTCTGCAAAATCCAAGACCACATGCGATTTTTTGGACAATGCGAAGCTTGCCCTCCTGATGATTTGCTTGATGCCCCTCGGTTGATGGATGGGTTTGGTTATGTGTTCCCTTATGCTTATGACTTTGTCATTCATCGTAAAAATCCTACAAAATACTTATCTCATAGGATAAATTATGGTTAAGGGTGCAACTTCCTGCCTGCATCCCAATCCCGACCGGCCAAGTCGGGCGCGTAAGTTGTCCCTGTTGCATTAATCGGGATGCCGCCTTAATTGGCCAATGCCCGATGACGGTCGCAGATGAAACGCCCGCCCCGGTCTTTTATCCAAGTGTTGACCAATGTCATCGCGGAGGGGCTGGCGGCCAGCGTGCCGTGCCAACCGTGACCCGGACATTTTGGCTTTTCCGATTGATTCGTTACAGCTTATAGTATCCGCCCGTATTCAACAAACCAGGACCTGTCATGAAATCTGACACATCCAACCGTTTCGCCTACATCGAGACGCGACTGCAATGGGGCGACGGGCTGACCGCCAGGGAGCTTGCGGAAACCTTCCGCCTCACCCGGCAGACTGCACAGGGGTTGATCGACGAATACCGTCGACGCTACCCCGGCAACCTTCATTTCGACCCGTCCGTGAAAAAGCAGCTACCAGGCGAATCCTTTTCCCCCCGTCACATATCGAAGGATGCCGGACATTTCCTGGACTATTTGCGGGGCCACGAGTTGGTGGGCTATTACTTGGACCAGTCCGAATGGAGCGAGCTTTCACTCGTCGACGTGGACCGGTTTACGAGGCCCAAGTTAAATTTTTCAAATACACGGGAATTGCTGGCGTCCCTGCGAAACCGGCACAGCCTCAGGGTGACGTACCGGGCAAAGACCAGGCACCTGGACAGGGACATTTGCCCGCATTCCATCATTTTCGCGAGCAACCGCTATCATGTCCGGGCCTACTGCCACTTGTCGGGGCACTTCCTCGATTTGGTGATTTCGAGGATCGACAATTTCAGGGCAAGCCAGGAACCTTGGGTTCCCTCGTCACAGGACGGCGAATGGAACGGCTACGCCGACATTGTCTTCACCGTAAACCATTCCCTGCCACATCCGTCGGTCGTTGCCATCCGAATGGACTACGGTTTGAAAGAATCGGAAAACCTGACCGTCACCTGCAGGAAGGCTCTGGCCTTCTATGTCAGGCGGGAATTATTGGCTGTCGATCTAAAATACGGCATGCCACGGTGGGTTGAGGTTACGGCTTCCTCATAATCCTCATGTGTCGACACACCGGCTACTTCGAGGGCAAACCAACAAGTCTGGCGACCATCCTGCGGCTACACCTTGAGGGGTGATCATAGACCCCCTATTTGCCCAAGTCTTATTCACATTTGGATTCTAAACTTTTTTGGGTTTAGCCTTGGGCTTTTCGGTTGTCTTGGTTTTTGCTGTCGTGGTCGCTTTAGGCTTTGGCTTGGGTTTATGTGCATCCACCACTTTATCCTTGAATAATTTGCCGGGGGTGAATTTCGGAAGAGTCGCCTCGGCGATCTCCATGGGTTCGCCGGTCTGTGGGTTGCGCCCTGACCTTGCGGCCCGGTGCTGTGGCTCGAAGGTTCCGAATCCGACCAATTGCACCTTGTCTCCACCCGCAACAGTAGCCTCAATGGTCTCTAGCAAGGCATCAAGGGTCTTGATGGTATCGACTTGGGTATGGCCCGTTTTCTCAGAGATGGAGTTTATCAGTTCGGCTTTGTTCATAGAAACGATGATACCTATTGTTATTTTGGTTTATTGAAGTGAGGAGAAGTTTGGTAAACATTCATATCAGCTTTCATGAGGCCAAATGCTCTCAATCAGAGTATTTACTTGTCGGCGAATCGCCAGAAGTTCAGTGCGAGCAGCTTCGTTGGTTACGATGTCATTGATTTGTAGCGTTTCTAAAACTTGAACAAACTTCCGACCGGCCGACAAGGATTGATCGGTTAATGATTTTAGATGTGTTGAGGAATTTTTGCTTTTTTTGGTACGTGCACTCCGAACGGTCAAACCACCTCGTTTCACCTCTTCCCAAATTGTCAATTGATCTTCGAGTGTTTTAAGTCGGGTGATCTCAATGAGTACCGATTTGGTTATATTTGAAGTATCGGACGTCCGATACTCTTCCTTGATCTGCTGTGGCAAGCTGTTAATCTTTAAAAACTCGCTTACTGTGTTCTGTGCTTTTCCTATCACTTTGCCTAATTCTTCTTGAGTGTAGCTATGGCGCTCGATCATTTGTTGAAATGCTTCAGCAGTTTCCAATGGATTCAAATTTTCCCGTTGAATATTTTCAATCAAGGCGATTTCATCTACATTGCCCTTAGTGATAATTGCCGGTATTGTTTGGCGCTTCAAAAGCAAATGGGCTCGATACCGACGTTCACCCGCCACCAACAGATACTCGTTTTCTCCTTCCTGTTTGACGGTAATCGGTTGGATTAGTCCGTGCTTATCAATGGAATTGGCAAGTTCGTTCAGTGATTCTTTGTTGAACGTCTTGCGGGGTTGATCGGGATTTTGCCTGATTGCGTCAACGTCAAGTTCGACTACTTTGGGCAAGTCCTCTGAAATACCAAAAAAAACATCTGGTCGTAACTTTCCCGATAAAGTTGATGGTTTAATTTTCTTTTCCATAAGCGATGATGGCTTCAGCTAGTGAGTTATATACTTCTGTTCCCGGTGTTCCAGGAGACAATTCTAGGGTAGATTTACCCTCGGCGGCGCTGCGGTCAAAGCTGGTTGAGCGTTTCACAGGGTCGAAAATTCGGATACGGGGTTCCAATGACTGCTTGAGATCGTTTAAACAGTCATTGTCATGTGTGTTGCGACTGTTGAACATCGTGGGGAGAACACCAAACACTTTGAGCCTCGTATTGGTGCGTTTTTGTAATTTTTCGACTGTATCTAATAACAACGGGATTCCCATGATAGATAGATAATCCGTTTTGACAGGAATAAGGACAGTATCGGCGGAAGCTAGGGCATTGATAGTAAGTAGGGTTAAGGACGGAGGGCAGTCAATGAGAATAAAATCGTAGTTGTTCTTGATACTGCTTAATTTGTCCCTGAGGACTGTAGCGCTATCCCACAGTGTAACCAATTCCGGCTCTGCACTGGCTAAATGGATACTGGAAGCTATTACAGAAGGATTGTCTGAGATTAAAATCTCAGACATTTCTTTTTCTTTCATAAGAGCCCAATAAACGGTCTTCTGTTGCTGTTCCAAAACTCTTGGATCATGACCACAATAGATGGTTAGGCTGCTTTGAGGGTCCATGTCTACCATGAGTACTTTTTGCCCTTTCTGCACAAGCGCATAAGCTAGATTGATGGTGGAGGTGGTTTTTCCGACCCCTCCTTTTTGGTTCGCCAAGGCGATAATTTTGACCATAGTGTTCGTGTAATTAAGTGGTTGCAAATTGAATAATATAATTTATGGTGTTTTGCATGCTGAGTTAAATAGTCTTCTAAAGCAATGAAAGTTCGTATTTTGCTCTTATACTTGCGCACAAACCACCTAAATGCTCCTTTGTCATGCAGCGCGAAATGGTGAAGCTGATGCTGGTGTTTGTGCGTAACATGTCTATGTCTTAACATTCAATGATATATAGTGTGATGGTAATGTCAATGTCAGGAGGTTAGCAAATTGAACCGAAGCTACACTTTATTTCTGATGAGAGAAATATCGGACATCCGATATTTTTTAACTGCAGTGCTTGGTTAATTCTACTTTTCGCTCTTTCTTGATCATGTGTACGAGTTAGATGCCTTGTAGGTCAATCCTTTGTATTGGGGGAGGATTAGAACTTCATCATTTACAGAGGTTATAGTAAAATCATAGGGTTGCGCTGATTGCTTTTTGTCATGTGAGTGATTACCTTGAAAGGACTGGTACTTGATCTGGTGTATCTTAATCTCGTCGATTGTCTCTTCCTTGAATGACTTGACGTCCGTCGCGTTCGCATCACTCTTGTGATGGTAACTCTGTTTTAGCGCATTTCCCACTCATATACAAATAACGCTGTTTGCCTTGCAACGTATTGTCGTACTTCGGCATGTTGTTTTCTTTGCAAAGCGGGAAACAACCCATTGAAATGACAATAAATTTATTGAGCGATAGCTTATTTTCATCGATTAAGAAGGATCACGCAATATCCACAATTAAATTAAACACCGCCTACCACTTCGAGTTCTTGTGTCATAGTGGGGTATGAAGGTCGGCTGGAAAGCTGTTGCTGGTTATGGCTAATTAAGTAAGATTAATATAAGAAGGTTAAATAAAGATTAAAGATTAGAGTTCTTTATATGTTTGAAAAATAAAAATAAAATCGCTTAACCCGCGTGCTATACCTACTGAAATAGCGTCATAGAATGGTGCTATTACGCTGACCCGCGTGCTAAACCTACTGAAAAATCGCTGACCCGCGTGCTAAACCTACTGAAAAATCGCTGACCCGCGTGCTAAACCTACTGAAAAATCGCTGATCCGCGTGCTAAACCTACTGATGTGGTTGGCAGAATCTGTGGATAACTTGCCCCCGCGCCCTAAACCTACCGTATCCCGCGTACTAAACCTACTGAATAATGGGCTAACTCGCGCCCTAAACCTACCGTATCCCGCGTGCTAAACCTACCGAGTCCGATTAAGTCCTGTGGATAACATGCTACTATTAGCCATTCCTAGGACTTGGGTAATTCTTTCGATTCTCCTGATGTTTTATTGTTTGCTGTTTGTAATCGTTTGTTGGCGGCTTTGACTTCCCTTACGAATTCAGCAGTTGGGTAGAGCCGATAAATTACTTCGCTTATACGTCCTCTTTCTGCTGTGATTAATTCTTTTTGAACATCTCGCAGGACTCCTGAGTGAGCAAGTTGCCTCATCGCCTCTTCTACGTCGCGTATGTTGTCTCTTTCCCTCCCACGGTTGAGCAAAGCGCTATCACGCTTGATTGTGGAATAGCGCATCTCAAACGGATTTGCCATCATGCCAGCGAAGGTGAATTTGACAGCAAGTTGCTTGTGTAGCCAGCGCGCAAGTTGCGTTGGTAAGGACATCATTACCGCATAATTGTATTGCCGGTAGGCGACATGGTCGATGCATCGAGTCACCAAGGGGTGAAACTGTGCAATCCATCGTGCGTAAGGGTCTTCCGCCAGTTTGCTTTTCGAAACGGCTGCCATGGCAGGAAGGTAATTAGCTGCGACGAGCGATTCGCCACGTCCTTCGCCTGACCTGATTTCAATATGGCTTTTTCGCATTATCTCTAGACTGAGGACGATTTCTTGGTAGGATCGAGTATGTTTGCGTGCAGCCAGTTCCTCCCGTAGCCCGTAAAGAGAAAATGTCACACCACTGGATTTGTCTCTTTCGCCATCAAAAAAACCTTGATTTTGCAGTGCCGAAATTTTACGCAGGGCATCTTCGACCAGTTCCTCATTCGCGCTTGGGTAGTAATGGATGAAGCCATCGCCATCTTCAATCATGGCAGGCTGAATTTTAGCTATGTAACGTTGTCCCTTATACTCAAATGGTATATTTAATATGGGTAATATACCATCCGAGTTACGGCGCTTGTTCATTTCTTGACGCGACACAGAGTAGCGGGGAATGCAGTCCCATAGGTCTAGGGCATTGGACAATCGTTCCTTTTCGTCTTTGGTGTTACATAGGAATGTTTGAAATAGATCAATTTGTCGGCAGCGGAACGCATCAGCATTGGGGGATGGCGGTGATGATGTTGACGGGATAGTGGTAGGAGCCTTGCTTGCTTTTCTGACCATTAGATAATGCCCTTGCGTTGATAGTGAACTTTTGTTCGGAAAGCCATGAAAAAACGGTATGCAGTGCTTTTGATTGTTTTTTTTCGGTTGCAATTCCACCGGATTCCATCCCATTATCGTTACCTGATTTCATGCAAATTTCAAGGCTAGATTTTGGCGATCAACAAAAGTTCGTGATTTTCCGGTGATAGTCGACTCTGCTGCTTCAAGCAGCCTTCTTTTATTTGCAGTGTTTTTTGTGCGAACACGGGGTCAGGTTGCTGAGCCGCAAGTGCCGAGGTTAGGGGTTGTAAAATATTTCGGCGTGCTTCAAATCAGGGTAACAGTTTTTCCGGGGTTGGAGGGTATAAAAAAGTCTGGGTGTGTTGAAGCCATAGCCTCATTCATCGGTACAAGGGGCAGCTTGAGGTCGGCGGGCTGCAATACCAAGTGGCCTACAGCGCCCTGTACACCGCGAAGTCGTTGCAGGAATTGGGGGCGATGACATGGGTAAGCCGAGTTCCGGAAACCTTCAGCGCGGCGATGAAAGCGACTACGGATTTCGGGCATCCTTGCCGCCTGCGCTTGGTGGAAATCCATGGGTAACCGCAGTGTCAGGCAAGGGGAAAAGGCTAGGGCAGGGGGCTTGCGCGCAAGGGGTATCCATGCAAGCGCACGAACCAATAAAGCCGGGCAAGGGGAATTACCGTGGATTACCAACATCAGGCAAGGCCGATTGCCTGACATTAATCATTGGATTGCATTTATCAGCGTTTAATCGATTACTTAAACCAAAAATCCGCATCATTGCGCCGAATCTTGGAATTCGGAATCCGGTGCTGGAACCACTTTGGAAATTGTCAAAGTACCAATTAACGCAACACAACCTTGATTTCGGCTCTGCCGCGTAGTTGGCAAAGGGAGTCAGAGTTTCGGTAAACT
>CAIYXP010000218.1 GCA_903930145.1 uncultured Methylococcaceae bacterium | reverse complement strand
TTCGACAAACGCGTCGATAAACGGTAATGGCTGGCTAAAAATGGCGGTTCACTAAAAAGTTCAAACTTGGGGAAAAGCCAATTATACTTTTTGCCAGATTTCAAGGGGGTAGAACCCGCAAAAAAACTTGATGATCGAGTTTTACTCTATTGGCCTGCAAACAGCTTGGCATCTAGCTCTTCCGGCAGGGTGACACGGCGTAAAGATTGAAATGCGGTCTCTGCTTCTGGATAAGCATTGCGCAGATAATTCAGCCATTGTTTCATACGTCCGCATTGGGTTTTTGGCAAGGTGCGCTGTTTGACCAGTTCCCAAAATCCATGCAGCAAGGGTTGCAAGCTTTCCCATGACAGAGTGCCGCTTTCACCTAATTTGATCATGTTTGCCAGTGCTGGATTCGCCAACATCCCACGCCCCAGCATGACATCTGCCACACCGCTTATTTCGACACAGCGATGATAATCCTCAACGGTCCAGATTTCGCCGTTCGCGATGACGGGAATCCAAAGTTCTGCTTGAATGCGGCCCACCCATTCCCAATGGGCAGGCGGTCGATAGCCCTCGACCTTAGTGCGGGCATGGACGACTAACTCTTCCGCACCCCCCTCCTGCATGGCGCGGGCGCATTCAATCGCCAAACTCTTATCCTCATAGCCTAAACGCATTTTTGCCGTTAGTGGAATATGCGAGGGAATTGATGCACGAATGGCTTTAACCAAGGCATTGATGCGCTCAGGTTCGCGCAGCAGAATCGCACCGCCTTGATGTCGATTGACGGTTTTTGCAGGACAGCCGAAATTCAAGTCAATCCCGGCTGGTTCGAGTTGGGCGAGCCTGAAAGCGTTTGCGGACATGAAATGCGGGTCGGAACCCAGTAATTGGACCCTGACCGGCACACCGGAAGGCGTTCGGCTGCCCGCGAGCAACTCAGGAGCGATGCGCTGAAAGCTCCGGTTGGGCAGCACCGAACCCGACACGCGCACAAACTCCGTCACGCAACAATCCACCCCACCCACGCGGGTCAAGATGTCGCGCAACACAAAATCGAGTAGGCCCTCCATCGGGGCAAGAAAGATTCGCAAGGTGTCCAACTCCTGTTTATACGATATTGTATTCCACCGGAAGCAAAAAAACGGCATATTATGTACAGGCGATTGTTTGATTAGACAGTTGCAAGCCCTAACAACACACAAAAAAGTAAACGATGAACATCCTATCTCATTCCGTTCCAAAGACAGGTCTTGACGGCCTAACAGAAAACTGGCGATTCGACATCGTTTCGGGATTCTTAGTCTTCCTGATTGCACTCCCACTAAGCTTAGGCGTCGCCAATGCTTCCGGTTTCCCTGCAATGGCCGGGGTGATTTCTGCGATTATTGGTGGATTATTGGTGTCCCGCATTAGCGGTACGCATGTCACCGTGACCGGGCCTGCCGCTGGTTTGATCGTGGTGATACTCACGGCTGTCCAAGCCCTAGGTCAAGGCGATGCGATGGTGGGTTATCGTCGCACCTTAGCCGCCATTGTGGTTTCCGGGTTGTTGCAAATAGTCTTAGGCTCCTATCGCGCCGGCAGGTTGTCAGCATTTTTCCCTTCCACCGTGATTCATGGCATGTTGGCGGCCATCGGCATCATCATCATGGCGAAGCAAATACCCTTGATGGTCGGTGTTCAACCGCTGCCCGGTCCAGTTTTGCCCGGCATTGCCCAAATTCCCCATGACTTGGCCTATTTCATTCCGCAAATCGCCTTCATTGGGCTAATCAGCTTAGGGATTCTGATTTTTTGGCCCAAAATCAATCACCCATGGCTCAAGAAAATTCCAGCGCCTGTCTTAGTCATCGTGATAGGCATGGTTTTGGGTTTCATGTTTGACTTGGCCCACCTTCAAGTCGGGCAGGATTTCATACTGCCTAAAGACTTGATTCTTGGACCCGAATTCCTAGTCGATATACCTAGCAGTTTGCTGGACAACATTTTTTTTCCTGACTTTTCCAAAGTGGGCAGCTTGGCGTTCTGGGAGGCTGTGGTTGCCATCACCTTGGTGGGGAGTTTGGAAACCTTGCTGGTGGCCTCGGCAGTTGACAAACTCGACCCTTACAAACGCTATTCAGACTTGAATCGTGACTTGCGCGCTTTGGGTGTGGGCAATGCGATATCGGGTTTGATTGGTGGCTTGCCGATCATCGTCGAAATTTTGCGCAGTTCCACCAACGTCAATAGTGGGGCCAAGACGGCTTGGTCCAGTTTCTTCCATGGCGCTTTCATGCTGCTGTTCGTGCTGCTATTTCCTCATGTGATCGACAGAATCCCCTTGGCCTCCCTAGCCACCTTGCTGGTTTATACGGGGTATCGGCTGGCTTCGCCGAATACTTTTGCCGAGCGCATGATCTTGGGTTGGGCGCAGTTGCTGATCTTCGTCATTACCATCATCGCCGTATTAATGACCAATATCTTGGCGGGTGTCGCCATCGGCATCGTCTCCAAACTCTTGATTCATTGGATGCGGGGTGTCTCCCCGAAGAACATGCTAAAAATTTCCTATCAAGTCGAGCATTGGGACGCTGACACTTGGACATTCCGTATCACGGGTTCGGCTGTTTTCTCTAATTTCATCAGCTTGAAAACCGAAATGACCGAAATACCGGACGGTAAAACGGTTATCTTCGACCTGTCCGATGTTTACCTGATCGACCATACCGTGATGGAATTGATTGACCACTTCCGCCAGAATTACATCGATCATGGGGGGCAATGCGAAATCGAAGGCTTGGACAAGCAAGTGCCTTTTTCCGAGCATGTGCTGGCGGCGCGGCGTAGGAAGCTATAATGTTTTAGCTGTAAGATTCATGCTTGCATCTCGAAGAATGACGGCATCTTCTTCAAATCTTCGTTCAGTCTTTGAGATACAAGCTTGTCTTAGGCCATCGTGCAAGGATGGCAGAC
>CAIYXP010000217.1 GCA_903930145.1 uncultured Methylococcaceae bacterium | reverse complement strand
TAATTCAGCTTGCTTTAATGAATTTTGCAAGTTCCTCCCATATTCAGCCATTTTCTGTGAATTCCACCCAGTGCATTATGCCTGTGAATGCAAGCGTTTGACGAATGCGTCGGCCAGGTTTTCCACACTATGGGCAAGCGTATAGTCAGCCAGCACTTTTGCCCGGCCCGCTTGGGCGATTTGTCTGGATTCATCCGGGTGATCCATCAAAAATTCAATGGCGTTTGCCAAGCCAACAACGTCGGAAGGCGCAACCAGACATCCGTTGACACCCTGCTGGATCAATTCGGGAACCCCTGTGATATGAGTCGTGATGCAAGGGATTTGCATGGACATGGCTTCCATCAACACCACGGGCAAGCCTTCAGCAAAGCTAGGCAACACGAAAGCATCGGCGTTGTGGTAGAAATCCAAGATACGATCTTGGTTCACGGAACCGGCAAATTCGACCGAAACCGTCAAGCCCAAGCTCTGAGTTTGGGCTTCCAATGAGGGGCGATCCGGCCCATTGCCGACAAAAGTCAGATGAACCTTGCGACCGGCTGCGATCAGCAAGCCTAAGGCATCCAGCAAAATATGCTGTCCTTTGGCCGGTGTCAGCCTTCCTACGCATAGCAGTTCAAACACAGCCGTGGGCGGTTTGGCTGGTTTTGCGGCGAAGCGTTCTGGGTCAACACCCAATCGGCAAATATCATACTTAGGCCAGTGTGAAACGGGTGAGAGTTTCATGATTTGGCTGCGGGCATAATGGCTGATGCAAATGACAAAATCTGCCGCCGCAAGCTTTTCAGCCAGTCGGTAACCCGGCGCGTCGTAGAACTCATCCGGTCCATGCACAGTGAAGGAGAAACCCACATTGAAAACGGTTTTGGTCAACAGCCCAACCATAGCCGCGGGTGTCGCGAAATGCACATGCAAATGGCCTAGTCTTTCTCGTTGCATCCAACGACCTAGCATTAAGGCTTCGACCAAATAAGCAAGATTCATTAAGATTTTTTTAAGATCAAGCCCCCCCAATCGAAATGCGGCGACTATCCCTCTCAGTATCCCTTTGGGTTGGGTCAGCAATGTTCCCAACAATGCGGATGCAGCGCCCAAGATGCCTTGGCATTTCATGCACCATGTGGTTGCTGCCTCATCGCGTTCCACGGCGGTGAGTTGGTCGGTAGGCCGGTCAGGGGCGTTGATGGACGCGGGCTGTATAGTGAAACCAATTCGCCTTAGTTCCAGTATTTCACGCAATATAAACGTGTGGGAAACCGCAGGATATTGGCTAATTAAATAGGCAAGTTTAGGTTTTGCGCTCATGCTGGCTCCAGACATTGGCGATAAAGGGTTATGGCGTGATTGATCTTGACTGACCAAGCATAACGTTGTTCTACGCGCTTGCGTCCGTTAAGCCCTCTTTGCCTCCAGATTTCAGGGTTTGCGACGATGTCGGTCAAGGTCTCGGCTATCGCATTGACCACAGGTTCCCGGCCTGTTGAAGGAAGCAAGCGGCCAATTTCATCATCCACAATCTCTGCCGGTCCGCCATAGGCGAGGGCGATGACGGGTCGAGCCGCCGCCATGGCTTCCAGTAACACAGCACCTCCGGATTCACGCACGGAGGGTAGGCAGAAGACGTGAGCCATTGCCATGCGTTTGGCAACTTCGGCCAAGGGCAAAGCCCCGGTGAAAACGATTTTGTCTTGAAGGTTTAGGTCCTTGGCTTGGTTTTGCAAAGGAACCTCTTCCGAGCCTGAACCTACGATAGTCAGCCGAAATGGGATGTGCAGCCTAGCTACCGCTTCCACCAGCATGGTGACGCCTTTAAACGGCAGAAGCCGCCCGACATAAAGGATTTCCAAGGGATTTTCCGGGGTAGGGGGGGGAGGCCAGTCGGTTGGCGTAAATAAATCGATATCAACCCCATTTTCCAGCATGTGGACACATTTCGGGGCATATTCAGCCGGAATTTCGGCTTGGGTCGCTGCGGTCGCGGTCAGTATGAGTCGGGCATGTTTTGACGAACCAATCAACCAGTCCAGCCATCGTCCTAGTTTGCGGATAGGGTAAACCCAACCAGACTCGGCTTGCATGATTTCAGGGTATTCGCTGGGCGAGCGCAATCCCCCATTCCATGGACCCAGTACCAGCGGTAATTTCAGTTTGTAAAGTTGGCTGGCGGCGAGAGGCGAGACTGGGGTCACTTGATGGACAATATCCCACTGCATACCTTGCTGTAGACGTTTGCGCAAGGTTTTCAGTGCAACCCAATCGTAGAGATAATAATCCAATGATGAAATCAGAAAGACGGGGTGTTCGCTGCGTGGGAATAGCTTCGAGGCTAGGCGGTAAAGCGGGCCGGCAAACCATTCGGTGTCGATGTAGACAATTTCTGAGCCTAGCAGCGGAGAACCGCTATTTTCCAATGCGGCACGGTTGCGGCTATGCGTCACCAAGGTCACGGGTAGCTTACGGGCTAGGCGGGAATACCATTCCCATCCAATTTGTGAAACCGAACCCATGCCAGGACCGCATTGATAAGCCGATAAGATGACTTTAGACTCATTCATGACGTTTTCTCCAAGCCTAGGCGTTGCAACAACGGCTTCATATCTTCCAGGAAACGCTGTTGGCTGAAATAGCCGTTCAATAAGTCGAAAGCATTTCTGGCGATGGCTTCCCGTTCTGTCGGGTGACTAAGATAATAATCCACTTTCTCGTCAAAATCGCTGAGATCCCAAGCCAGCGGAACGTAGGTTTGATTGGGGATGAACACTTCTGGATAGCAATCCAAATGGGACATGTCAGGTTTCAGCAACAAGCTGCCGGTAAACATCGCTTCAAAATCGCGCCAGCAGACTTCGCCATAGCCGAACGGGCTGAAACACAACTTGGAATCAAACAATTCTTTGAAATATTCTTCCCGGTTGACCCGACCACGGCAAACCACTTTCAATCTGCCCTCAAGATGGGTGACTTTGTCCAAAGCTTCTTGCCGCATTCGGGTATACCACTCAGTTCCTTTGACGGCGATACGGGCATGCAGATCTATCGAGCGATTGCCCTGTTTGGGAAACTCAGCCAGAAAGTAGGGCAACATGTGATCGGAAAAGGCAAAATGGGTTCCGAGCAGTAATTTATTGCGAAAACTCTCAGGAACGACAAATTGCGTTTCTGGCAAATCGAGTTGAAAACGGCGGGCATAGTAATCGGTCAGATTGGTGTCGCCTAGCGTGGGGGTTGAGTATTGGCTGAAATCCCGCAATGCCTGTTTTTTGACATAGGCATCCACATGACCGTTGAGAATATCCGCATAGCGGAGGTCGGTAGGGGCAAACCAGTCGAAATAGGCAATGCGAGCTTCAGGCCAGGCTTCCCTGACTTTTTGGACTTGCCCATCCATGGCTTGTGGGCTTAAATCAAACCAAGTCTGCAAGCAAACCGCATCCACCGGGCCATGATAAGGATGCCGACCCGCATTAAAACGGTCTAACGGCAATTCACGGATTTGTATGCCATGTCGCTTCGCCAACTCGTTCCTGTAAAAATAAAAAGGAAACCATTGGGTATGGCAGATGGGATCGCGTTCACTGATGAACAATAATCGCTTTTTGGTTTTGCTGTTGGAGAAAGGTCGCAGCAAACCAGCCCTGTCCACGAAAGCCCTGTGTAAGCGCCATTGCCAGATTGCTGTTTTCATGATTGATTCCTCGTCAAAATATCGCCTATGGTTGCGATTTGTCCATCATTGAGAAGGTTTTGATATCGATTTTTTATCATCATGTTTTTTTGTTTTGGTTTTTGAGTTCTATTGTCATCGAAAGTAGAGCAAGAATCGATGTTTTTATGCCAAACTGTGAGGCAGTTTAGCCTATTGCCCGGATTTTATCTTCATGCCTAGCCTTAAAACGATCAATCAACAGCGAACCGCCAAAGTATCAAGAAACGCCGCCGCCCAAATGTTGGGGCGCATATTTTATCTCGCTACCCGCGTCGCCCTGCCGCCTTTGATCCTCCACTATATCTCATTAGAGGAATACGGCATTTGGGCAACCTGCTGGATCATCATCGGTTATGTAGGCATGGGAGCCTTTGGGGTGTCCAATGTCTATGTGCGCTATGTTGCCGAATACAATGCCACTCAACGACACCAAGAGATAGGCCCGCTGTTGGGGGCTGGACTGACACTGACCATCACTTTCAGTGCGATTACCCTGCTGGTGCTTTGGTTCAGTCTCCCATGGCTCAATGAATCTTTCAAGATACCCCCCAATTTGCGAGAGACGGCGGCTATCCTAATTCTGGGGACGGTCGCGACGATGTTGCTGGACATGACCTTCGGGGCGTTTGCCTATGTCTTGCAAGGCTTGCATAAATTTGCCGAACAAACAGTGGTTTGGATCATCAGTTATCTGGTTGAAACCTTCATCATGGTGGTCTTGCTGATGCAGGGGTTCGGCGTGACCAGTTTGTTATGGGCTTTTGTCGGTCGCTATGTGCTGGCAACTTTGATTTATGTCATTTTATGTTACCGAGCCATTCCGGGCCTTAGTATCAGCCTGCGCAAGGTAAAGTGGGAAACCTTCCAACTGTTTTTCCGTTACGGCGGCATCATGCAGGTCTCGGGCTTGGTCAGCGTTTTCCTGTATTCATGCGAAAGACTGGTGGCGGGTACGTTGACAGGGGTTTCAGCAGTCGTATTGCTCGACATCGGGCAAAAGTTTCCGATGATGAGTACGCAAGTGTTTTCCTCGGCCAACAACAGCTTGTTGACGGCCTTGACCCATTATCATAGCTTGAATCAAAAAGAGGAGATCATCCGGCTTTACCTGCGCGGTTCGCGTTACCTCAATCTACTGAATGGATTGGCTTTGGGGTTCATGGCACCGTTCGCAATGCCCATTATCACCGCTTGGATGGGGGACAATCCGGCTTACCATGACGCTGGCATTGTGTTTGTCTGTGCCGCGGCGGGCTATCATTTACATGCACTGACTGGCCCTGCCTCGACTTACTTCCAAGGAATCACCCACCCGGGAAAGGCAGTTTCGGGTTATCTGGTTCCGCAAGCGATTTTGTTGGGGTGTGGATTAGTGGCGGCCTATACACTGTTAGGACAAACAGTCGTCGCGGTCGTGGTGGCTGCAATGGCAGCCAGGATGATCAGCAGCGGGCTATTTTTGCTTTACACCAACAGCCAGTTGGGGGTAGGTCAATGGCGCTGGATTTGGCATTCTTTGCTGCCGGGACTGGTTCCCTATGCGGTAGGGTATGGTCTGGCGGTTGCCAGCCATGGGTTTTTGCAACAACAAGGCACTGGGCGGCTTGCGCTCATCCCTGCATTGGGTGCCTTGGGTATTGCCTATGCGATGGTGATATTGACCGTACTATATGTTTTGTTTAGCCAGCCTGAGGAAAGGCAAATGGTGAAACGTTTGCTTGGGCGGCTTTTCCCGCGCTTAATCAAGGTAAGTTGATGACCTGACTTCAAGGCTCAGGATATCCTCAATACAATGGTCAAAACGCGACCCCTCGCTCAGAACGATAGGTTTGCACCACGGCAAGGAAAGCAAGAAAATCATAAGTTGCGTGAATCACTATGGGTGTCAACAGGTTGCGTTCAGCGCCAATATCCATGGCCCATCCAAGGTATAAGCCAGTCAAACCGACTAAGATGGCATAAAGTGGGGTAATGAAATGAGCCAAGGCGAATACTATATTGCTCAGCACCAGTCCCGCAACCCATCCCCAGTGGGATTCGAAAAGCGGTTGCAACACCCCCCTAAACAATATTTCCTCGGTAAAGCCGGCCAGCAGCCCCAGATACAGCAATCCACTCCAATGGCAGTCATTCAGTAGTGGACCCATGCGGTCGATTAAAATCCGTTTAATAGTGTGCAGGGTTGGAATCGGAAGGCGGTAACAAAACTGGAAAAAAAGATATAGAGGAATGGTGCCGACTAACCCTATGCTGACCGCCATTGCCTCTGGTTTCAAGTTGGCTAGGGGGTCGACATCCGCAAACCAGCCGATGATGTAAGCAATGACCACCAGACTTCCTTCAAAATAGGTGGCGACTTTTAAAAAGGTTCGACGGTTTACGGGTTGCGAAGGGTCAAACATGGCAATTGCACAGAGGAAATGTGGAAAGTTTGCTTGGTTTGTTAGAATTATTTAATAATCCAAGCCGTCAATGATAAATGAAATACGACTGTCAAAGCTTGGCCGCATCGGGTGTCATGTCATCCACCCGTAGGCTTAAATGAACGGGGGTGGAGTTGCTTCCATAATGACGGGCTAGTGCAATGAGAAAAACATCCATCGCCGCATGATGCGGGATAACAAACTGAGTGAAGAAGCGGAGAAGCGGATTATATACCTTGTCGCGTTCGGTGATGGTGAGCAGGGTTCCTCCATTTTCCTCAACAAACTCGTATTCCCATGCCCCGAAGATGGATAGGTTTGTTCCCGCTAACCGTGTGACCAGCCTTTTTTGAGGTTCGCACTCGGATACCTGAAGGTGTACTTTGATCTTAGGGGAGCAATACTCAAACCAACTGGGTTGACCGTCAATCATGGGGCCATCATCAACCCTTGCCAAACCGGGCCTCCATGTTGGGTATTCAGTGAAATTGGTGACGATTGCCCAGACTTCATTGACTGGGACATCCAAAAATTGACGACTGGCACAGACGTGCGTTTTCGGCAAGCGTGAGCCGATCAACGCTGCCCATCCTAGCAAGAGGGCAATTACAAAAAATGCAAGGAGTATTGTCATGTATGACGCCTTTATTCTGCGAAGGCAAGACCCTTGTTCATTGAGTTAAGACCAGTTTTTAAATGGGGTATTCGACAAGCTGGTATTGTAGTAACGCACATCATCGGTGACTTCCTTGCCCAGCCAGTCAGGCTTTTCGAAATCTTCGTCCGGGTGACCCAGCTCGATTTCAGCCACGACCAAGCCTGAATTGTCTCCTTCAAATTCGTCAATTTCCCAGACATGTTGACCCACATTGACAAAATAACGCATTTTCTCGATCACTGGCTTTCGACTCAGGGTGTTCAGCATTTCATGAGCATCCGCCAAGGGTATTTCGTATTCAAATTCCTGCCTTTGCGCGCCGATGGTGACCCCCTTGATGTTTAACCAAGCGCGTTCATCGGTGGTGCGCACCCTGACCGAGCAATAGGTTTCATTGTTCAGGTAGCCTTGCCGCAAGCGTTCACAATGGTGCGCGCAGATTCGCCAAGCATCATTTTTTAGCAGATATTTCCGTTCGATTTCCAGGCTCATAGTGGTCAGATGCTTGGTGTAAAAATCTCGCCGGGTATTCAATGTCGTCAATCCTGCGCACTATTTGACCAGTCTTCCCAATAAGGCGTGGGATGAAAGCGTTCGTGCAGGAAGTCCACAAATGTCCTGACTTTGGCAGATAAATGCTTGCGGTGAGGATAAACGGCATGGATTTCCATGGGTGCCGGGACGTAATCTTTCAGTACTGCTTGTAGCCTGCCTTTACGCAAATCCTGCCCAGCCATGTAAGTCGGCAACAAGGCCAAACCTAGCCCGTTGATCGTTGCCATGCGTATCGCATCGGCTACATTGGCCTCCAAGGTACCCGCAACCTTGATAACGGTCGTCTTGCCGCTTTCTGGTTCGCTGAATTGCCATTGGTCGCGTGGCGGAAGGCTGGTGTTGACCAAGCAGTTGTGTTTTTTCAAATCTTCGGGAGTGTTCGGTGTGCCATGTTTTTTGAAATAATTGGGCGACCCGCAGACCACCCGGCCTGAGCTGCCTAGTTTGCGGGCAATCAGACTGGAGTCGTGAAGATCATCCAAATGGATGGCCAAGTCGAAACCTTCCTCTATCAAGTCCACATAGCCAGCCTGCAAAATAAGTTCCACATTCACGTCCGGGAATATATCGTGATAGGCCGCTATGGCTGGCGCCAAATGATAAGCACCAAAAAAAGGTGCTGAATTCACTTTCAAGGTTCCGCGAGGCTCGGTTTGCAGTCGGGTGACTGCCAACTCGGTTTCCTCTATGTCGTCGAGAATTTGCAAGCACCTCTCCAAGTAAACCGCTCCCACCTCCGTCAGGCTTAAATTTCGCGTAGTGCGATTGAGCAAGCGAATGCCTAGGCTGTTTTCAAGCTGCATGACGTGCTTGGTTGCCATGGCCCGGGACAATCCGAGTTCTTTGGCGGCAGATGCAAAGCTGCCGGCTTTTGCGACTTTAGTGAACACGACCATGCTGGTAAGTTTATCCATATCGACAGCCCCTCAACTGTTTTGGTTATGGAAACAATAC
>CAIYXP010000216.1 GCA_903930145.1 uncultured Methylococcaceae bacterium | reverse complement strand
TGTGTTTATTTTTTGCATTAAGATGTAATCTTCTGTTGAACGCATTGACAAACGGTAACATAGTGGAATAATGTCTTTCTTACACACTTCGTAGGTGCAAAATATTGCGCCTATTGGGGTGTTTAATTCAAAGTTAGGCTTTTCAATTGATACGCCGCATTGAGAAGTTTAAACACTAAATTTAAGCGGCATAATTGGAGGTTTATATGTCTTTAACGGTTTATGTTTCATCTGTTTCATCCAGTACTGAACTTAAAAAACACCAGCAGAAAATTTTGATGGTACTTGATGGGAAAAATATTCCATACAATGTAGCTGATATTTCGTCTAGTGAAGAAGCAAAAACGGAAATGAAACATGCAGCGGGTATAGATGCCCACCCGCCACAAATTGTTAAAGATGGTATATATTGTGGAGATTATTTCGCTTTTGATGAAGCAGTTGAAAGCGACGAGTTAAATGAATTTCTTAAACTCTCTTGAATTAGCGAGATGCGCTGAGGAACAAAGCCTGTCCTGAGCGAAGTCGAAGGGCGCATCATTCTCGTGTATCGATTGATGCGCCTCCTTCGTCGGCTCATCCTATGCGAGCTAGGAGGGTAACGCGGTAAGGCACGAACGGCTCCGCCGCGTATTGAGCCGCATGAGGAAATGGAAACAATTTGCACGGCTTCGCCGCCCGGGTGGGAACGATCAATGTACTTGGGATATTTTCCAACAGATCACTAAGCACCATGAGATTGCAACCACTCACGCAAAGCAGCGTTAATGCGCTTTTGCCAACCGACGCCAGTAGATAGGAAGGCTTCAAGCACATCGGGATCAAGCGGGATGTCCGTAAAATTAGTTGGTTGGCTCACTTTGGTCAATTTTGCTGGTTTCGGCTGTAGCATTTCAGCGGCAAGCGCTTCACCCATAATCTCAGGCAATACCTCAGCGGCAGGGCGAAAGTTTTTGAAATCGTCCGCTTCCAATTCGCGAACCTCGCCGTCCGCATTAGTTAAGGGTAATCGATTTGCCATGTTTTCTAGCCTTTCTTGAATTGGCTTTGCGGAAGCTAATCACCCGAATTCCGCCAGCAATGGGGGTAAAACACAGTACGTGCGACCGCCCATCAAGGAATTCTCATTTTGGCGAAAACCCAAGCGCGATGGCAACTGACTACCCAAACAGTAAGAAGATGTCTCACGCAACGACGCAACGAAGTGCCTCTTTACGTTGCGCCGTTGCAAGGAACAAAACACTGTGTCGGGATTACGAATCCCGTCTGGCATCAGCATCTCGAATCGCGACGGGGTTGCAATCGATTCACTTAACGTTGCATGTTCAACTATGCAGACTGGAATTCAATGTTTACCACACCTAAAATAGTGCTAAACATCCAATTGTTCTAACGAAATCCCCAAGGCTTCTGCAAGTTTTCGCAAAGTCGCTTTGCGGGGCTTACCTTCGGGCGACTCCATCTGCGCTAACGCGGCTTGGGAAACTCCCAAACGCGATGAAATCTCGGCTTGTGTAAGGCCCAGAAATTCCCGCCATGCTTTGATCGCGGTCGCACCGTCCACCATCGCGCTAACCACTTCATGAGGGATTAACGCATCTGCCCGTAAATTAATCTTCAAAAAATCCTGATAAGGGATAACGACAAATGCCGGTTGACCATCCTCGCCTTTGATTGTCTGATATTCAGTATGTGTGTTCATCACGTTTTTTCACCTCCTAAATGCTGACAATCTTAACAGAGCCATCGAACTCGAAAAAAACCCGGTAACGACCCACTCTGAGTCGATAGCTATAGGCATGATTGGTCAACTGTTTAACTTTTTGGCACATTGGAAACCGGGTCAATTGCTCCCCAACTTCATCACGTATCGAAGTCTGATCAGCTTTGGGGACTTTCATCAGTTGCTTGACGGCTTTAGGTTTCCAGTTGATCTTGTTCATGTTGCCATAATAAGTTTTTACAAGTAATTTGTCACGAAACGCCACTAGGCTTGCAAGCCTTATACGCCAACTTATTGGCGAATCCTCAAACACTGACACTCTACCCCGCAAAAGCATCCGCCTCAAGCGATAAAATTAACGGGATATATACTTGAATGCAGTTGATTTTTCTATGCTAAGCCCCATAATAAAAAGATTGAATCCATCGCCATGCAACCAGAACCATTGTAATTCCATCCATCATGACGCCAAAATCCATCCCATTTGAAATCTATGCCTTGTTGGAAGACGAGGAATGCGAAGCCCGTATTGTCGCCGCCAAGGCCAAACTCGGTAAACGCTGTGTCATCTTAGGCCATCATTATCAACGCGACGAGGTGTTCCGCCATGCCGATTTCACCGGCGACTCCCTAAAATTGTCCCGCCTTGCCAGCCAGTCGGAAGCGGAATATATCGTTTTTTGCGGGGTGCATTTCATGGCGGAAGTGGCAGACATCTTATCCCGTCCCGAACAGGTTTCCATCCTGCCCGATCTTGCCGCCGGTTGCTCCATGGCCGACATGGCGAATCTAACGGCTGTCGAACGCTGCTGGAAAGAACTGTCCGAGGTGCTGGACCCAGACGAAACCATTACACCCGTCACTTACATCAACTCCGCTGCCGATTTGAAAGCCTTCTGCGGACGGCATGAAGGCATTGTCTGCACATCTAGCAATGCCAAGAAAATTTTGGAATGGAGTTTTGCCCGTAAAGAGAAAGTGCTTTTTTTCCCGGACCAACACTTAGGCCGCAATACCGGCTATCGCATGGGCATTCCATTGGATGAAATGGTGTTATGGGATTTCACCCAGCCTTTAGGCGGCTTGTCGGTTGAAGCCATCCGCAAAGCCAAGATCATTTTATGGAAAGGGTTTTGCTCGGTGCATCAAATGTTCAGGCCCGAACACATTGATAAGTTTAAGGAGCAATACCCCGATACTCTGGTCATATCGCATCCAGAGGCACCGTTTGAGGTCTGTGAGAAATCCGATTATATCGGCTCCACCGAGTCCATCTTGAAGATTGTCCATGAGGCGGAACCCAATACCCGTTGGTTGGTGGCGACCGAACTCAATCTGGTGAATCGTCTGCATGAACAAGTCAAACATCAAGGCAAAAACGTGCATTTCATGTCGCCCACCATTTGCATGTGTTCGACGATGTTCCGCACCGATCCGCAACATTTGTCTTGGGTATTGGAAAACCTAGCCGAGGGTATTGTCGTCAATCAAATCAAGGTGAATGAAGCTGATGCCAAACCCGCCAAGTTGACTTTGGATAATATGTTGAGTGTGGCTTGATGGCTTAGTTGTTTACTTCTGTCCCCAGCGCTTTTGCCAGTAATAATAAGGTATCCCCGCAGCCAGTATCGCCAAACCGATCAATGCATGTTTTTGTTCTATGGGATTGAGTAATAAAGTCACAATAAAGCCAATTGTGACCAAAATAAACAGCGCCGGCGTGACTGGATAGCCGCCGCAACGGTAAGGGCGGGGATGGTCTGGGCGGGTATGACGCAAGCGGTAGACTGCTGCGACCGTGAGTCCATAAAACACGAAACTGTCAAACACGACAAACGCGGTGATGTCGTGAAACTTCTGCAAATATAGAATGATGAAGACGGCCCAGATGGCTTGGGTCCATATTGCTATCGTCGGTGTCCCGTATTTCGGATGCACCCAATCTAGCGCCTTCGGTACAAGCTTGTCTTCGGCCATGGCATAAAAAGCCCTAGTCGAAGACAGCAAGTTCGGATTGGCCGCGCCCAAGATGGAAATCGCCACGAGTAGGGTCAGATAATTGGCAAGCTGTGGTGAGAATATTCGGGCAACCGTCAGATAAGGGACTTGTTGGTTGGAACCTGCCGGCAATCCGCGCATTTCCTGGAAAGGCACGGCTTGCAAATAGATGGCATTGATGGCGAGGTAGATGCCGATGACGATCAACATTCCCCCAATCAAACCCATTGGCAAGTTTCGCTCGGGCCGCTTCAATTCAGCGGAATTGAACGGCAATTGATACCAACCTTCATAGGCCCAGAATATGCCTATGAAAGCCGTCAACACACCAGCAAGGCTCAAATCCATGGGTGGACTGGGTTCAGACAACGAGGCTGTGGCTTGCCCTTGATGGGCAACGAGCAGACCGCCCATGACGATCAAGCCTAAGGAACCCAGTTTGGCAAAAGTTGATAAGTTTTGCACCATCGCACCAAATGCCACGCCGAAGTGATTGACCAAGGCAAGCAGCAAGATCATCGACGAAGCGATTAAGGAAGGCAATAGAGAGTGGGATTCAAGCTGCGCAGGCGTGAGATGCAGCAGTGGCAGCATGTATTCGGCGAATGCGGCCGCCAAAGCCGCCATAGTGCCACTATTGATGCCCCAGAAAAACACCCATCCATACAGGAAAGCCGTTTCCTCACCCCAAGCCTCCCGCAAGAACACATATTGTCCGCCCGCCGAAGGGAACATCGCCCCCAATTCGGCATAAGCGAAAGCCCCGCATAAACACACCAATCCTAACGCAAACCATAGCCCAAAAATCCAACTGACCGATGGCAAACTTTGAGCGATGACCAAGGGCTTTAGAAAAATCCCCGAACCAATGACTGCACCAGCGGTAATGGAGATCGCGCTAGTCAGTCCGAGACGGCGCTGAAGGTGTCCGGGGTTTGCTTGCATGGTTTTAGTCATGTTGTGATGAGGCACTGAAAAACCGACTCAGTGTTTCAAGCCGGGGTAGTATAAATAATTAAAGAAAATGACAGCTAAACAGGGCTTAATAAGTTTTTTTTACAACTGGGGAATAAGGCTTACCCGTTCGTCCTGAGCCTGTCGAAGGATGACCGGTTAAGCCGTTCATGCCCTTCGACTTCGCTCAGGAGAGCGTTCGACAAGCTCAACATGAACGGCTTAACTCATTGTCACCCAAAAAGTTAAAATATATAGGGTCACCTAGTCAATCTTCATCCACTTCTTTAAATGTCCAGTAAGAATTCAGGAAATAATTCAACAAAGTCGCAGGAATAATACCCACTAACTGATGTAATTGGGGCTGCACATTGGGGAAAAAAATCGATAGGGCGACAAAAGTTCCATAACTAACCCCTAGTGCCAGAAAAGAGACAGCATTGAATTTCAGACCTCTTATTCTTATCCTGTCTTTGGTCTTGCGAGAACGGAAAGTCCAAAAGTTGTTGAGCAAAAAGTTGGAGATAATGGATATTTCAATGGCTATCGGTGAGGCGATATATTTATTCAAACCCGCCATCAGGAATAATGTAAAGAAACCAAGGTTGACGACCACGCCCGATGCGCCGACCACGGCAAATTTGAGGAATGTCTTCAAGCTGTTAAAGCGAATCCACCAGGCATTGAGTATAAATTCGATAATATCCCTTATACCCAATTTAGACTCGCCTTTCGTCCGATCAATGAAATCGACAGGGATTTCTACAATCTTAGCCTTTAAAACCACGGCTTGGTGGAGTAAGGCAACTTGAAACGCATAACCTTTCACGCCTAATTCGGAAAAATCAATATTCTGCAAAATGGATGTGCGAATTGCCCTAAAACCCGCCGTGCAATCCCGAACAGGGTAAATGCCAGCAAGATAGCGAGCCACTATATTGCCAAATTTGGAGTTCATCCTTCGGCGGAAACCCCATTCCATGGGTATGCTACCGCCAGGCACATAACGGCTGCCAATGACAAAATCCGCGCCTTTGTCTATCTCTGCCATCAGCCTAGGCACGTCTTCAGGCTTGTGGGAGAAATCCGCATCCATTTCAAAGACCGCATTTGCACCCAAGGTTTGCATGGCATAGGTCATGCCCCGTGAATAGGCAACCCCTAAACCAGCTTTCTCCCCCATCAATAAATGCACATTGTTGAATCGCGTTTGTAGTGTCTTGACTACTTCAGCGGTCCCATCGGGAGATTTATCATCCACGACGAGGATATGCATATCGTGCTTAATTTGTTGAAATGTTTCTTGCAGTTTTTCAACAAGCTGTAATATATTGCCACTCTCATTATAAGTGGGAATTATTATGACTACTTTCAAAGTAAGCTCCTAAATAGTTTATAGATTAATTATTATTGTGGGTGCGGGGATCTTACACTCATTGCCAATGTCGGCGAGTGGCCGGCTTCAAGCCGTGCGACCCAAACTTGCAAGGGCTTTAGATTGAAAGATAAAACCGATTGGGGGAAAACCCCTAAACCTAGGCTCAACAACACCAAAGTCGCGGCTATGCCTAATTCCCTAGGCTGTAAGTCGACAGCAGATTTGACATCGTTACGCAATAATGGCCCTAGAAACCCACAGCGGAAAGCATTCATAAAATAGGCAGCGCCTATTATCATGGCAATCAGCGAGGCTATCCCAACGCCGACATGTGATTGAAATGCACCGATGACAATCAAATTTTCGGACACGAAACCATTACTGCCAGGAACGCCCATGGATGCCAAGCCAAGTATGAATAACAGGCTAGTCAATACTGGCATGGTTCGGGCGACACCCCCCAAAGCGGTGAGATCGGTCGAGCCTACACGCTGATGGAGAAATCCAGTCAACAGAAAAACTCCCCCCGCCACGATGCCAAAGTTGAACAATTGAAACACTGCGCCTTGAATGCCTTGTATGTTAATGGCAGTAATGCCAATCAACACCAAACCAACATGACTGACGCTTGAATACGCGAGCATCCGCCGCAGGTTGGTTTGCCTAAGGGCGATCAATGCCCCGTACAATGCGCAAAAGGCCCCTAACCCGGCCAAAACTTTGGAATATTGTTGAGTGGCTTGGGGTGCAAACGGCACTGCAAAGCGAATGATGCCATAAAGACCAAGCTTCAAACCCATCAACAAGGTCGTGACCCCAACCGGGCCTTGCATGGCCACGGTTGGCAACCACCCATGAAATGGAAACAAGGGGGCCTTGACGGCAAATCCGAGGAAAATCAACACAAAAATTGTCGACTGCATCGCCAACGGAATAGGGGTTTCCAACAAGGTGAAATAATCAAAACTTAATCCTGCGGGAACGTCCGTTGAGATCTCCCTTGCATTATTCAATGCCATCAAAATAAAGCCCAATAATAGGGGAACCCCACCAGCCAGCATGAATAATGTGTATTTGATGGCAGCATGGCGGCGTTGCGGACCCACCCCCCACAGGCTAATCAAAAAGTAAATCGGTGGCAGAGTCAATTCCCAAAACAGAAAAAACAAGCCCAAATCCAATGCGCAAAAGACACCCATGGTGACACCTTCCAACCAGAGCAAAAGCGCTAGATAAAGGCGTGGCAGGGAATGGATGGCATTCCAAGATGCCGCCATCACGCAGACACTCAGCAGCGCGGTTAGCGGCAGAAAAATCACTGAGATCCCGTCTATACCCAACAGATATTGAATGTGCAGGGTGGGTATCCATTCCATACGCTCAATGAACTGCATATCGGCCGTCGAACATTGAAAAGCGAACAGCAGCACACCCGTCGCCAACAGTTCGAGCAAAGCCACAGACAATGCAAACCGACGGGCTGAGCGTTCGTTCCCAAAGCCGAATAGTGACATGCCAGCCACTAGAGGCAACAAGACCAGCAGGCTAAGAATGGGGAAATGATTGATCGCCATGAGTTAAATTAAGTTGCTTGAAATTTTTGTTGTTATCTGGTTCGGGAGTCAATTTTGTTGGCAAGCTTGATCAGCGAACCGTCTACAATTTCCAACCATGGTTCCGTATAAAACCCCAACACTATCTGCACTGAACAGAGCGCAACCACCAACACAATCTCCGCCAGGCTAAGACGGATTTTTTCAGGCCGTAAGGCCGCATCGCGCCGACTCGCCAAAAACACACGCTGGAAGGCCCACAATAAAAATGCTGCGGATGCAACGCTACCCGAGGCCATGGCGACGGCGACGCCCCAGTTATGCGTTTCGATGGCTCCTTCTAGCATGAGATGGGCAGCGTCAAACCCCGGGGTTCCAGGCATTGCCATGGTACTCAGTGCAGCCAACAAAAAGGTCAAGCCTAACAAGGGCAAGGTGTCAAACATGCCACCTAGCCGTGGCAACAGTGTGGTGTGGGTGCTACGATACAGCACACCGGTGACAAACAACAACGCACTTGCCGCCACTCCGAAATCAATCCCCAATAGCAAACTACCCTGAAGACCTTCCCGATTGAGACAAAACACGCCGATTACCAGCATTCCAGTCTGACTGATGGCAGAAAAAGCCAGTAACCGGCGTAAATTGATCTGCATCAGCGCCAGCAAAGCCCCATAGAACAACCCGACGATTGACAATCCAACGATAAAAGATTTCCACTGGTGGGCTGCTTCGGGGAATAACGGCAGGACAAAGCGTAATAGTGCATAAATGCCGACTTTAAGGCCAACCAAAAACACGCAAACCGTGGTTAGCGGGCCGTGTTGAGCGACAACAGGCAACCAAGCATGGAATGGAAACAAAGCCATGCGCACTGAGAGCGCATAAAAAAAAAGGATGAAACTCAAGGACTGTTGGGATCGGGAAATTGGGGTATTCAACAGATCCGACAAGGCGAAAGACCATGACCCGGAGTTTTCCGCATGATGCCATCCGACAATCAGCACAGCAGCCAGCATCAAAAACAATCCACCCGCCATGTTCACCAAATAACGCATCAAGGCCAGAGACTTCCCGCACCCGGAACCCCAGCGCTGAAGTATGAACGCCGCGGGAATCAGTTCCAATGCGGATGCCACCCAAAATTCAAGCAAATCAATACTGAGGAATAGCCCCATTAATACGGCTTGAAAGGCAAATACGCTGGCAACATAAATGCCGGCTGGGCTTTCATCGACAATTTCCCCGTAGAGGATCACCAACAAGGTCAACAAGGCAGTCAAGGCAACAAATAGGATGCTGATCCCATCCACCCCGACATGATAGGATAGGAAAGGGGTGACCGGGATTCTTTCGATGAACTGAAGCTCCGGCGAAGTGGTGTCAAAAATCACGAACAAGCCGATGGACAAGACTAATTCGGTAGTGGCTGCGATGACACCCAGCAAAAAAGCCTGTTCCGCGGAGCGCACCGCCCAAGCCAAAGACATGGCAAGCAGGGGTAACACAATCAGTGCGCTCAAGATATGCTGAGACCAGATGTGTTCTGCCATCATCGCCTTGAACTCAGAAAACAGCCAACAAAGTGGCGAGGATGAACACGATTAAATAACGTGGTTGATTCAGCATCCTTTCAAATTCATTCAAGCGGGTTCCCAATCTCCTACCCCACAATAGCATATTCGGACCCAAGCCTTGCAAAACCAACTTTTCCTCAAACCAATAGGAAGCATTGGCACTAGTCCGCATGAGCAAACCGAATAAACCGCTCACTCGGAGCACTTCGGGATCGACAATTCCACTGCCTTCCCCGCCCTTGAAACCGACAGTGGATGGGATTGAAAGGTTCGCCATCGGCGCAGGCAGGCCAAAGACAGGGTCGATGGCTTGATGATCAAAGGCATTCAAATCGGTCCCCAACTGCTGCACTGGCTTCACCACCAACTGGTCACCGATGTTTTCCAACCAAAGGCGGTGCAAAGCAGCCAAGTAGAGTATGCGATGCTTGCCTAGCCAAGGGCTCACAGGCCGTTGCGAAATGCCGATGACACCATGCATTAGCGAGGGCGAAGCAAGGAACTGGTAACCACGGAACAGGGCATGTGCGCAAAGATGAAACAGTGCCAAACGCCAAAACCCTAAACCTGCAACAAGAAACATCAGGCCAAGTTGTCCAGTCGTCGAAAAAATCAGGGAGCTTTTTACGTCTGATTGCACTAACCCACAAAAATAACCATAAAAGGCTGTCAATAAGCCTATGACTGCCATTAATCCCATCACGAACGGAGCCTGTTCAAACAAACCTTGCAGTCGCAGCACGAGATAGACCCCGGCATGAACCATGACCACGCCATAGAAAATAGCGCTGGATGGGGTTGGCCCTTCCATTGCCCTTGCCAGCCAAGGTGCCAACGGGACAAGGGCTGATTTGGCGACGGCAGCCATCAGGAAACAGCTTGCCAACACCCCCGCCTGCCATTCCTCCAAATGTGAATCCAATCCAGTGATGCTCGACCATGATAGTTCACCCGTCCATAAAAACGAAAACACAATGCCTAGGATAAAACCAGCATCACCGATGCGATTGGTGATAAAGGCACGGGTTGCGTTGAGTGCCGCAGTCGCGCGATCATACTGATAGGCGATCAACAGGAAAGAGCATACCCCCGCCAATTCCCATCCGACAAAACATAATGCGGCATTGCCAGCCGTAGCCAGCACCAGCATCGCCGCAGAAAACAAGCAAAGCACTAAAAAAAATCGATGGAATCCGCCTTCCCTATGCATATAGTTGATGGAAAAGCGCATCACCAATACCGCAAAAAGCGCGGTCAACCCGGCGAAGGTCAAGCTCAGACCATCGATAATAAATGCCAAATCTATGTGATAGCTGCCGCTTTTTATCCACGTGCCGAAAACCATCCGATCTGCAAGCGGGTCTGCGGTATTGAATCGGAAAATGGTGGCTATGATTATCAGCAGTAACGACAGAGAGACCGACCAAAATCCAAGTCGACTGGTGAATCGCTCGCTCGCTTCGCCCTTGACCACCCCTGCCAACATGCCACAGCCAATCACAGCGGCTGCCAGTAACGGGGGCATAGGCGAAAGGGCTAGAATCTCAGGCAGCATTACGGCTGCCCTCCTTGGCATCGGGCAAACGAATTAAAGCCGGAGGCCGAGGTTCGATATGACCGTCATACCAATCTCGGGAGCGTTCCACCAATGGCAATTCATTCGTTTCAAACGCCCATTCAACGAAACCCCGCTCCGGTTCAAAGTAGGCTATGGCTCCGGTCTCTGGATGCAGGCTACTGAGCAGCAACCAGCCATTGCCAATCAATTCACGAAGGCTGGGTTGTCGATGGTAAATCGCGTTTAGTACATCCGTGTCAGCCTCGACCACGACCTGCAAGCGCATGGCTTCATGTATTTCTATCATCTGTTTTGGCAGACCCGTGCGCAAATCGCTGCTGGCTCCCTCCATCACACCAAACAAGCCGGCAACGTTGTGGGGTACTTTTGAGCCGCAACCGTACTTGTCATTGTTCACCGTGGAAAAATAATATTCCAAATTAATGCCAGCACCCACCGGTCCAACCGCCAATAATATGCCTTCAAGGATTTGTCCATCCGGGTCTTGCGATGCATCATAAGAAATCAAAAATATTCGACGGTCAAAAAACACGCCACGGGTGACCGCCCGTCGACCGATTAGAGCCGCAGCGTTGGTGGCATGGCCCAATTCTGGCCGGGCTTGGCTAAAATCGACCGAGCGGCCCACCACATGATTCAATGCTTTGATTAGGCTGGGCTTGCGCGGTGCTGATGCGAAGCGACGACAGCGTTCATGGGCGGAAAGCTGAAGCGCACGCCCCAAGTCAGTACGCAAAGATGCCAAAGCATCCAAGAAATGCCGGGGAATGCCATCAAAATCGTACCAAGTGAAAGTCTCATCACAGGTGTTGTGTTCGGTTCCAATAAACCAAGTATCCTTGGGGATTTGAATATTGCGCTCAAGCAAGCAGTCGCGCACTTCGGCATTATTCGCCATGGCTGCGAAAACACGGGCATTGGGACCACCATGTCGGCCCGAACAAGCCCCGCAATCATACGCGGCAAGATGAGGGTTGTTTTGACTCGTGGAACCATGCCCACTCAGCACCACCAGCGGGGCAAAATTGGAGGTCAAACCGACATTGCGCAAGAATGCTGCAACCCGGTCTGCTTGCTCGGCAATCGTTAAACCTAAACGAGGTTTGTCAGGTGTTGCCGTCGTTCCGTCTTCGACTGCTGTGAGTTGAAGTCGGGTCGGAACAAGTGGGACAAATATTTGTTTGGCATGGCTTTTAAGTGCTTCAAAATGACGCGGGAAGAACAGTTTGCCTGCTAAAACGGCCAATGCCCCTGGTGCCAGCAAATAAATTAGCGCACTCGACACCGTCAGGTTTCGGCGTACTTCTTGGTTCACTAAGCGAGTCATTTTGTCTTTCCAAGACCTGCCCCGGTCATGCCGAGTCCGCAAAGCGTCCTGTCCCGTCTGGGGTTGCTCCCGAACATCATGAGAAGGAGTCACCACCACCGGACACAAAGGTGTCGGCTGGCTGTCATCCAAGCCATACCAATTTATCGGCACGCCAAAAAAACCAGCCGCCCCCAAAGTCTCAATGTCAGGATTGAGTTCCTCAAGATGGCGTCGAATGCTTTCCTCACGGTCATCCATGCAAAAAATCACTTGAGCTTGAGGCCGGGTATGGCGTACCAACCAACGGCCCCTCCCATGATTCTGGGAGAGGGCTGCAAACAACTCATGCCGGTAGTGATTCTCGTAAGCAATCAACCATAGCTGTCCTTTCTCGCTAGGTTTCAGATCATCCACCCAACCCAAAAGCCTCTCGGCCTCTGCCAGCGGCAAACCTCGCAAGGAATCTGCGTCCAGCCCTAAATGTTGACAGAGGCGAAATAATCGCCAAACACTTCGATAAACCGTATGAATTTCAGACTGTTCTGCCGATTGGCTATGCTTCCATGTCCAGATCATATCCGCCAATGCCTGCCACTTTTCACGGTGGGATCGCTCGGTCCAAGACAAGCCGATCAATTTTTGGACAGCATTGGCTAGCCACTCAGGCAACTCGTTGGCGAACAACATTCGCCTTGCCAAAAACTCCGACGGATGACGTTGGAAATAATCATTGATCGCGTCCAGCCTACCTCCATGGCCCCACGTTTCCCGACATATACGTTCAATCCAGACACTATCCAAAAACAGCCGAATGGCAAGGTAATCCATCAGCGAAACAGGACACTCGCGGTTGGCCGCATAATTGGGATGTTGGACTCGCCAATTGATAATGCCCGACCATCCCGGCAACTCCAAGGCTATTCTTTCAAGATAAGATTCCCAACACGATTCCGGGATGTCCAAACCTCGCATTAAACCAATCACCGCATCGACAGATTCTTCGGGCAACTCGGACAATTCAGCACGCCAACCGGTCAGTTCTGTCAATGACGACGCAACATCGGCTGATGCTGCACGTTTCCAAGCGGCATAGAGTCCCAGGCTTCTATCCGGCGAATGCAAGGCAGCCAAACCTTCATCCAAATGGGATGCACAGAATCGAATCAACACCGGACGCACTTGTTCTAGCAAATCCACCCCCGTCAATTGCAGCAACAGGGTGCGCAAGCTAAGGTCCGTCCCAACAGACTCCAGCATGGCCGCGAGAGTTGCCTTGGATTCGGCACACATCAACTGATGAACCCCTGGATTAATGGCGCATACTGTGCCATCGTGGGTTCTGGCATCGAATTCCGCCAGCATCTCCGCCACCTTTTCAAGCGGGATTGCGGTCAACTCTTCAGGATGCAATTGGTAATTTTCCAAACCGAAGACGTCCAAGCAAGCATTCCAGAGTCCCCTCACGGCTTGCCGTTCGGTAATGCCACCTCGCAACAATTCAGACTTTACCGGCGCAGGCACATCGGCTTGGAATCGATGCAACACGTCCATCTCTTCCATCTGCCAGTTAAACTGATTGGGTGTGATTGAATGGATGCCAAACAGCAATGCGATTCGGTAAACTTCCAGACAATCAATAGCCCTTTCACCAATGCTTATTGGATGACAAGATAGATGCCCGTACATCCGGTCAAAGGCCACTGCAAGGTCATTGTCATTGATGCGGCCTTGGGCATGAAACCGGCGAAACTCATCCTCTGACTGGTATCCATGAATTCCAGTCAACTTTTCCGCCGCATCCAACCCTTGCGCAAACGGCAAGTGCTGAAAGCCATGTAAAGTATTGTGGTGTACAAAATTTAAAATGGGGGCTTGACCGGGCAGGACATGATCCAAGTGATCTACAGCGGCCTGAAGCCTATGCCTGATAGCTTCAGTTCGGGAGTCTTCGGGAATTTTCCGGGATGTCCCCGACCCAACATTAATATCCATGAATAACCTGATGGTTTTTTTGTGTCTGGCTCATTGTGCTAAGATTTGCCACAGACGCATCAATCATCTTTAACACCGGAACAGGCATGATGCCTAAAGCGACAACACCTAGGCTCAACAAACCTACGGCAGCCAATTCCAACCCACGCAAATCAGCCACGTCACTCATGCGTGGACTGACCGGACCAGTGAACAACTTGCCTATGGTGCGCAAAGCATAAGCCCCGCTGATGAGGATACCGATGCTGAGACCAACCACCCACCAACCCCAACGTTCGAACCCACCCACCAGCGTATGCAATTCTGCGACAAACCCGACGGTTCCGGGCAAACCCATTGCCGCGAGCAAGGTCAAGGTGGTGAACACAGCGAACCTAGGCGTCACCATGACCAAGGAACTGTAATCACTGATTTCCCGCGTGTGGGTGCGTTCATACAGAAGACCAATCAACAGAAACAGGGCCGCCGCAACCAAGCCATGGGCGGACATTTGCAAAGTCGCCCCCAACAGCCCGGTTTGATTCATCGTCGATAGTCCGAGCATCACCACACCCATGTGACTGACAGATGAATAAGCCACCATGGCCTTAAGATCACTCTGCCGCCAAGCCAACAACCCGCCATAGACGATACTGACCAAGGCCAAGCCGACCAACAAGGGTTGCAAGGCGACCATCGCCATAGGCAACATGCCAGAGGCGCGCAACATGCCGTAAGCCCCCATTTTCAATAATGCGCCAGATAGCAATATGCTCACTGGACTAGGCGCTTCAACATGGGCCAACGGTAACCAACCATGCAGGGGGAAAATTGGAATCTTGACCCCAAAGCCGATCAATAACCCGGTAAAAACCAAAATTTGGCTATCGCGTGGCAACGCATTCGCCGTCTTGTTCATCGCTTCCATGGTAGTGGAGTGATCAGCAGACGAGGTGTAAATGACCAATAGTGCAATCAGCATAAACACCGATCCACCCATGGTGTAAAGCACAAAATTCAGGCTGGCGGTGTGCCTACGCTTCCCCCCCCACTGATCAATCAGGAAAAACAGTGGGATAAGCGTCATTTCCCAAAAAACATAAAATAAAACCCAATCTTGGGCCATGAAGACACCCAACATACCGGATTCCAAGATCAAAAGGCTGACATGGTACCCTTTGACCCGTTCCTTCAAACTAAAGGAGGCTAAATAGGCCACTAAGGACAACAGTGTGGCTAACAAAACCATAGGCAAGGAAAAGCCATCCACACCCAGCGCGTAATAGCTTCCCAACTCCGAATTCCAGATGGTCGATTCGGAGAACTGCAAGGCAAATGAGTGACTGTCGAAGCCTAGAGTCAGGGACCATGCGAGAACCAAGGAACCCACAATCCCCGTTAAGGCTACACCCCTCACCCAATTCGGATGATTGTCCGGTATCAGCGAAGTGATTAGCGCAGCGACAGCAGGCGTCCAAAGTATCAAGCTCAGAGTATGCATTGTCCGTTTATGCGATTAGGATTTTGGAGCGTTCGGGCATCAGTGAAGGTGGTACAGCATAGAATTAATATCTTGGAATTATAACATAAGCAAAAAAAGCCCGAAAAACAGAGGCTCGTAAAACATCTGACTTTGATTGGACTCCTATGCCTTATCACCACAGGATTGTCGGGCTGTTCAATCTTTTGATTTCAACAAATCGATATAACGGTCTCTCTGGCGGGAGTTTAGTGTCTGCACGTTAATGCTGACAGTGACGATGAGCGAACTAACCAAATTGATATGGCATGGCATTCGCAAAGTTTCCCTAGGGTTTCCATACGTGATTAACTCGAAGGTCAACATGCCCGACGAGCCTACTTTTGGCTTTCTTGCCCCTGGATAGGCAAGATTGGGGATTTGCATCGAAACCTCATGCCCCGTTAATTCGCGAGTACGTCCCGACAACATACCGCAACCGGAGACTTCGAGCATACAAGGCAACTCGATTTTTTTTGCTCTATTGGGATCTTTATCCATCGGTCAAATCAATTAAGCGAAATAACAAACTCTATTGCAGTTTGTTGGCTCACCATGGAAAAATCAAGCATTCTTTTTTGCTCGCAGGCACCCTTGACTTAGCAAGCAACCAATTTACGCAATATCTCGTCGATATCAGCACCTTCAGACGTATTCACCTTCAATACAAAAGGAACTTCTAGCGCGTCCAGTGGATCGGCCTTGTTTAGCTGCAATGCCAACACGCCAAGATCGGCATCGGAGGGATCGTCTCCTCGCTGCTGCCGGTAAACGATGCGCTCAGACAATAGCGCTACGGATGCTGGAAAATCCAAGATGAAGAAACGCACCCCCAAACGTCCAGCCAATTCCATGCAATGACGGCGATGGGCTATCGCTAAAAAGCTTGCATCCAGTAACACATTGAAACCAGAATTTAACAAAAGCTCCGCATGATCGGACAACACCTGATAGATCTGGCGAGTCATAGTGTCTGAATAAAGCTCATTCGAGGCTACCGTCGTGTCCACTGTAGTCAGACCGATATGCACCAGCCGTTTGCGTTCCGTGTCGGATGAAATGCGGATCGCTGGCAGGCGCTCTGCCAACCATTTGGAATGAAATGACTTACCACTGCCGGAAAAGCCATGGGTGATTAGCAGGGCTGGCTTTTGTGCTTGGGCCTTGCCGGCGTAATCCAAATAACGATGGCATTGGTCCTGCAACAATCGACGTTCTGAAGACTCTACTGACTTCTCCAAAGCCAGGGCGCCCACTTTGGCTCGCACCAAAGCCCGATAGACCGTATAAAAATGCAACACTTCAAGACCGGCATAATCGCCGTTAATCTCTAAATACCGGTTCAACAGTCGCCACGCCAAATTAACTTGCCCACGCTCTTCGAGGTCCATGAAGAGAAAAGCGATTTCACTCATGCAATCGATCCATCGCAAGTCATGGCTAAATTCAATGCAATCAAAAGGAACCAAGCGTCCATCGATGAGAACGAGATTTCCACTGTGTAAATCCCCGTGGCATTCACGGACAAAACCAGCCAGTTTTCTGGCTTGAAAAACACCGGAAAGCCGTTGGAATTCAGAACGGGTCCAAGCCAGTAAAGAGTTCAACTGCTGTAAGTTTGAATCCCCATCACTATCGGCTGAACCCCCTCCTTGGCTGCGGATAAAATCAGGTGTTGGAGTTTTATTTGCCGGGTCTAGCTCACCGCAAAGACGCAGTAGGTGGTCGAAGTTATGCTCCGCAGCGGCCAAAACGGTTTCAGGGCTGCCATAGTGTTCATCTGAGCCGGAACACTGGGCTACATCGTGAAATGCAGCCAAACATTGCGCCAATTCGTCTATATGCTTTGCGGTGATGCGATTCTCAGCGATTAAGCGGTCGGCTAGGCCGGTTTCGTCGAATTGTTTCAGTTTGACGGCATATTCCACCACTATCCCCTCACCGTCGATCTCGAAATGACCGTCTTCCTGGGTGATGGCAACGACATCCACATAGAGGGAAGGGGCAAGCCGTCGATTAAGCCTAAGTTCATCAACACAAAACTTGTGTCGTAAGGCCAAAGTGGAATAATCCAGAAAGCCAAAATTCACTGGCTTTTTGATTTTATAAGCATATTTGCCCGTCAAGACCACCCATGAAATATGAGTCTCAACCAATCTGACACTTTCAGCCCGATTGCCATGAATGGCTGGGTCGCATAAGGCTTGGATAAACAGGGGAAGAGGCGGTTCAGGCATGCTTTTCTATGCTGAGTCTGCCATCGGTAATGCTAAGGGCCACCTCCCCACGCAAAACCGCCGACAATTCTTCACCGACCATGGTTTTCCGCCATCCATGCAGCAAACGGGCAAACGGGTCACCGTCGAACAATTGCTCCAAGTCTTTGCGGCTGGCTAAAATGCTCGAATTGATGGTATTTTGCGCTGCACGAAGACGGACAACAGCCATCAGCAAATCCAATACGGCCTCTTGTTCGACAGACTTCTTACCGGAACGGCTCTTTTGTTCCAAGGCTTGCGGCGTCCGTCCCAGTGCCTCTTGGATCATTCGGCAAATGATGGCGCCATGGCGCTTGACCACTCGCTCGTCAATTCCCCGCACCAATTTGAGTTCGTCTATATTGGCTGGCTGCTGACGAGCCAGATCGAGAAGCGCGTCATCCTTGAGCACCCAACCTCTTGGCAAATCTTGGCTGCGGGCGGTTTGTTCACGCCATGCCGCCAGCGTTTGCACAATTGAAAGCGGTTTGCTTTTGAGCTGATGGACTCCACCAATACGTTGCCAAGCCAGTTCAGGAGGGTTTTCATAGTTGCTTGGATCGAGCAATTCCTGAAAGTCCCCTTCCAGCCAAGACAAACGGCGTAGTTTTTCCAAGCGCGGAAGCATGAAAAGATAAGCTTTTTCCAGATAAATCACGTCATCCGCTGCATAGCGGATTTGTTCAGGGCTGAGCGGTCTGCGTGTCCAGTCGGTGCGGCTATGGGATTTGGTCAAATTGATGCCAAGCAACTCAGCCACCAGGCCGGCATAGCTGATCTGTTCCCCCAAACCTAGCAAAGGCGCGGCGATCTGTGTATCGAACACAGGCCCCGGCAATTTCCCATACAAATTAAAAATAATCTCCAAATCTTGCCTTCCCGAATGAAAAACTTTTGTAATCCGAGGGTTGAAAATGATCTCGAACAACGGGTTCAGAGACTCTAGCGCCAGTGGGTCCACACAGGCTACGATATCATTCGCTGCAATTTGCAACAGGCAAAACTTGGGGAAATAAGTCTTTTCGCGCAAGAACTCCGTGTCTAAGACGATCCAAGAAACGTTGGTGAGTTTGGCACATAGTTCGCTCAACTGTTCGGGCGTATCTACATAAACGGGCGGAGGGATTGGCATGTTCAAAATTCATGGTTGATGGCTAGTGGGCCAGATTATAAACGGCTGTCTTCTGAACCCTTTACTTAAACTACGGCAAAGCCCGACTTGGTTTAAAAAAAGACCAAGCCAGTCTTTCTGTTAACGCTTCACCTGACCGGCAAGGTTATGGGTTTGAATAGTTCTTCGACTTCATGTCTTTCCCTCAGCGCAAGAGCCTGAGAGATGAGGTCTTGGGTCAAATGCGGGGCGAATATTCGGATGAAATCATAAATGAAGCTACGTATGAACATGTCACGCCGCAAACATATTTTGGTGACGCTGCGACCGAACAAGTGTTCAGCATCAATGGGGACCAAATCATCATCCACAATCGGATCGTAAGCCATTCTCGCCACAATTCCCACGCCTAGACCCAGGCGCACGTAGGTTTTGATGACATCGGCATCCACCGCCGTCAATACCACTTGGGGGTGAATGCCCAGTTTTTCAAAGGCCCTATCCAACTGCGAACGCCCTGTAAACCCAAAAACATAGGTGACAATCGGGTATTGAGCAACATCCTGCAGGCTAATACTGGCCAATTCAATCAGTGGATGCCCTTTAGGGACTAGAATGCAGCGATTCCATTCGTAGCAAGGCAGCAACACCAAATTTTCAAAATGGTCAACGGTTTCTGTCGCGATAGCCATATCCACCAAACCATGCGATGCCAGTTCTGCAATTTGGGTGGGGGTGCCTTGGTGAAGGTTTAATTTCACCCTAGGATAATGACCCATGAATTCACGCACCACCGACGGCAAGGCATAGCGCGCCTGTGTATGGGTGGTTGCAATGGCTATCGTGCCCGCTTTATTGTCCTTGTGGTCTTGGGCAATGTTCCTGATATCCTGCGTTTTGCCTAGAATTTCACCGGCTATCGCAACAATCTGCTTTCCAGCTTCAGTAATTTCGGTCAGATGTTTGCCATTACGGGCAAAAATCAGCACACCCAACTCGGCTTCCAGCATCCTCACTTGTTTGCTGATGCCGGGTTGGGATGTATACAAGCTATCCGCTGTAGCGGAAACATTGAGTTCATGCTGGGCGATTTCCCAAATATAGCGTAATTGCTGTAACTTCATCGTTTCAGATGCTGCAATTTATCCGGCTTGCCTTTCCATTCATCCGCATCTTTTTCAGGCTTTTGAACTTCAGTGATTACCGGCCATAATTTGGAGAGTTCTCTGTTAAGTTCGATAAAGCTTTGTTGCTCAGTGGGCACTTCGTCTTCGGAAAAAATCGCATCGGCCGGGCATTCCGGTTCGCAAAGTGAACAATCAATGCATTCGTCGGGATCAATCACAAGGAAATTTGGACCCTCATGAAAACAATCGACGGGGCATACGTCCACGCAATCAGTGAATTTGCACTTAATGCAATTTTCGGTCACTACGAAAGTCATCTTAATGGTTTCCTAAAATCTAGTCAGTCAAAGTAAGTGGGCGGTGCATTGAAGCGTCATCGGTTTCCGACGATAGCGCTCAATGTAATCCGGCTAGTGAGGGGGCATTTTACATGGACACGGGAAATATTTCCAAAAGCCAATCTTGCCAACGGAGGAAAAATGTTGTCAAGGACTCAAGTCGAACGGAAATCATCTGGTTTTATGATTGCACAACCAGTTTTTCCAGTCGGCAAATAAGACCGGATCACAGGCGGCGACAGCGGAACTAGGTTGCAAACTAGGCGAAAAAATGGGTCCGCCGTCCAAGTTTTCCATGCAACCCCCTGCCTCGGAAAATATCAAGGCCCCGGCCGCATAATCCCATAACATTTGCCTTCCATGCAGATACACATGGATACGTCTGGCTGCCAACCAAGACCATTCCAAAGCCACTGAGCCGAAATTTCGCTGCGAACAATAGGGAGGGTGCGCAACCAACTCGCCGGCCAGTGGCGGCGCTAAGCGTTTGAAATCAACCACGGCAAGCGCATTGCGCAGGGGAAGCCGAATCGGCTCACTCACCAACGCCTTGCCGTTCAACATGGCTCCTTGGCCTTTTGCGGCTGTGAAGCACTCGTCTCGAATTGGATCGTAGACCAAACCTAGCATGGGTTTCCGGTCAATAAGCAAACCTAACGACACCGAGAAAAATGGAATCCCGCTGGCAAAATTGCTCGTTCCATCCAGAGGGTCCAGACACCATAAGCCATTATCACTGCAATTAAGCAAGTCGGCTTGCTCTTCAACCGTCATTTCCTCACCCAACAGCCGGTATTCGGGCGCAAAGACGGCCAGATCCTTTGTTATTCGCCTTTGCATGGCAAAATCAGCCTCGGTGACGATGCTTCCGTCAGATTTATAACGCCGTTCGGCTTCGGCAAACAGTGGGAGCAGTTCCTCACGGGCGGCAGTTCTGACGATGTTGGCAAGCGCTTCGAGCATGGCGGTTAAGCGGGTATGGGTTGAGTAAAGCCATTAGTTTACGCCAAGGGAATGCCAAGTTGTATAACTAGACGTTAAGGAACGTCTGATCGTCTTAACTGTCCTTATTAAGATTATCCGCAGCCACTGCAAAATGGCAAGGGAGTTGCTCGGCGTTTCTGCTGACCAGTCGGGTTATAATTCAAACAAATCCTGAGAGTGCCTCAATCCATGAACACGATGACCGCGATCAAATTGCATGCCTTCGGTGGACCGGACTGTTTATGTCCAAGCCAGATGGACAGGCCACAACCCGGTATGGGGGAGGTGTTGATAAGGGTCGAAGCTGCCGGAGTGAATCGCCCCGATATCATGCAACGCAAGGGGCTATATCCTCCTCCCCCCGGCGCATCGGACATACTCGGCTTGGAAGTCGCCGGAACCGTGGCGGCAGTGGGAGAACAGGTTTCAAGCCCCCGGGTGGGCGATGATGTTTGTGCCTTAGTCACTGGTGGAGGATATGCGGAATATTGTATTGCAGCCGCACCGTTATGCTTGCCTATCCCTGGAGGCTTGAATTACATTCAAGCCGCCTCATTGCCCGAAACTTTCTTCACCGTATGGACGAATGTGTTCGAACGAGGAAAACTACAAGCATGGGACAGCATTCTAATCCATGGCGGCACTAGCGGCATCGGTGTAGCGGCTATACAATTGGCCCGCTGTTTTGGCAGCAAGGTGTTCACCACCGCAGGCACTGAAGAAAAATGTCGATTTTGCGCAGACTTAGGTGCGCTGGCAATCAATTATCATGAACAAGATTTTGCCGCTTCCATCCTAGAACTGACCGATAATCGGGGGGTGGATGTGATTTTGGATATGGTCGGCGGCGATTATCTGCAACGCAATCTGTCCTGCCTGGCAATGGAGGGTAGGCTGGTGCAAATCGCCGTCATGAATGGCCCAAAAGCCAACATCAATTTGGCAACCATCATGCTCAAACGCCTGACATTGACTGGTTCCACCTTGCGCCCTCGCGGTGTGGATGAAAAAGCCCGCATCGCACGGGCATTGTTGGCACAGGTCTGGCCTTTGCTAGAATCAGGCGAGATCAAACCGATAGTCCACGCAGTTTTCAAACTTGAAAAGGCAGCCGACGCTCATTCCTTGATGGAAAGCGGCAGACATATTGGTAAAATAATCCTTACAACTGGGTCTTAAGTGAACAATTTGCGGTATTTATTATTTATCATTGCATTGCTGTCCCCGATTGCCGCAACAGCCGACTTTCATCAAGGTCTGATTGCCCTGCTTAACCGGGATTATGAAACCGCGATGAAAATGTTCAAGCCCTTGGCGGACAAAGGCAATGCCGCCGCACAGGTAAATGTAGGCAATCTATACATGAAAGGCTTAGGGGTGGACTCAAATTACTCATTAGCCCGCCATTGGTATCTGAAAGCCGCCGAACAAGGAGAGCGCATGGCCCAATCAAAATTGGGGATTATCTACTTCTATGGATTGGGTGTGGAAAAAAATCCTACGGAAGCGTTTAACTGGTTCCAAAAAGCCGCCGAACAGGGCGATAGCAGCGCCCAAACCACCCTAGCCTCGCTCTATGCATCCGGCGAAGGTGTACTTATCAATAAAGCAATGGCGTTTTACTGGTACACGATGGCAGAGGAACAAGGCAACAAAGAAGCTGCTAGGGGGCGCGAAAGTTTGGAAGAAGAACTGACTCCGGGCGATAGGGACGAAGCCTTGCGCTTAATGTCAGAAACCCGCAAGCTGAGGGCTGAAAAGGATGAAAAAGCCTTTGAGTCTGCCACGGCGGGGATTGGAAACCCAAGCCAACCTAGCCCCACTGAACCAAGCACCGGGTCCGAAGCCAAATCATCACACACCTTGGAGAAATCGAAGAAAAAGACCGTCCATCCATCAAAAACCGACTTGCCGGGCAAACCTTCTGCACCCCCAGACGGCCCGGCGGTAAAGCCAGAAAAGGCAAAGGCACAAAAAAGTCCAAAAGCCATGACAAAAACTCAATCTCCAACCAAACCATTGCCATGATCCAAATTTTTCTGACTTCACTGGGCAGACTGACTGTCGGCTTTCTGCTCATCGGCTTCTTATCCAGTTGCGCCCAAATCTATCACCCTAATCCTTATGGTTCATACCCCCCGCTTGAGTCTTGGGAAGTTCCCCAACCGGACGAGACTGAATCCGAACAAACCAAGGCAATCGTCACCGATAATCTGGAAAAACATAATTTCCAATTTAACGGCAAGGATAGCTTAATCGGAAAGTTGACTACTGTGAAACTGCGCGAAGGTGACACCTTGCTGGACATCGCCCGTCATTTTGGCCTTGGTTATCAACATATCGTCGAAGCCAACCCTGGAGTCGATATCTGGGTTCCGCAAGAGGGAACCCGCGTGATCTTGCCTTTACAGTTTGTCATGCCTGAAGCCAAGCATGAAGGTGTGGTCATCAATCTTGCCAGCATGCGCTTGTTCTACTTCAAACCCGGCAAGGAATCCGCATTGTCCACTTGGCCCGTGGGCATTGGACGCGAAGGCCGCTCCACACCATTGGGCGCTATGGCTGTGGAACGCAAGATGCAGCATCCGACTTGGTATGTGCCGGAATCCATCCGCAGAACCCATGCAGAACAAGGCGACCCCTTGCCTCCCATCGTCCCCCCCGGACCTGACAACCCTTTGGGCGACTTTGCGCTATATCTGACTAAGGCGAGTTATCTTATCCATGGCACTAACAAACCCTTCAGCATCGGCTTACGCGCCAGCAATGGCTGCATACGCCTATATCCCGAGGATATCGAGCTTGCCTTCAAAGCGATACCCCCCAAAACCCCGGTGCAAATCGTCAACCAACCTTATATGCTGGGCTGGCTCAATGGCGAGCTTTACTTGGAAGCCCATGATCCCTATGAAGAGGTTGATGCGGATGCTGAAACGAAAGGTATCAAGGCTAAAATTCAAGCCATCGAAAAACAATCCCAAC
>CAIYXP010000215.1 GCA_903930145.1 uncultured Methylococcaceae bacterium | reverse complement strand
TTTAAGTTGCAACAAATTAGGTAGGCAAGTTTTGGCCTGTTCGGTTTTTAATTTATTGAATTCCCATTTTTGAGCTTCAAGCTCTGTTTTTTCATCTTTAACGAGTTGAGCTAGTTCTTTTTGTTTGGAAAAGTGTTCTTGGTTTTCTTGCTGAAGTTTAGTTCCCCAAATTAATACTCCTGCCAAAGCTATTGTTTCAATAAAAACTATAACCAATAAAATATATATCCAACGCTTTCTTGAGGAATGTCTATGACCATTTTTACGTTGCCTACCCTCATATGAAGTATAGTCATTGTTAGTTTGTCTACTGTTTATATTATCATTATCCATAGCCTTATAACCTAAAATAAATTATTAATTTGTTATTTATATGAGATGTTCAATACAACTCTTTTTCATAAACTTTACACAATTCGGATAGAACCTTTATTCTCGCAAAATATTTGTCATTTGCTTCGACTAAATGCCATGGAGCATATTCTGTACTGGTTCGTGTAATCATTTCATTAACCGCAGATTCGTAGAGTTCCCACTTTTCACGATTTCTAAAGTCATCTGTTGTAATTTTATATCGCTTATAAGCTGTGTCCTCACGGAGTTTGAATCGTCTCCACTGTTCATCTTTGTCGATGTGCATCCAAAATTTTAGCAAAATAATCCCGTGTTCTGTTAATTCCTCTTCAAAGTCATTTATTTCCGAATAAGCCCTCATCCACTCAGCCGTAGTTGCAAAACCTTCCACACGCTCGACTAGCACGCGACCATACCAGCTACGGTCATAAATGGTAGCTTTACCATCACGAGGTAAATGCCGCCAGAAACGCCATAGATAGTGATGGGTCTTTTCCTCATCGCTAGGAGCAGCGATGGGAATCACCCTATAGTTGCGTGCATCCATCGCATGAGTAATACGCCTAATGACACCACCCTTGCCGGCTGCGTCCCACCCTTCGAAAAGCAATAAGGTGGATTTCTTAAGTTGCCTCGCACTGTGACTCAGTTGACTTATTCTTCCTTGATAAAAAGCCAGCTGCTCTTGATACTCGGACCGTTCCAATTTCTTTTTTAGATTGAGAGAACTTAACAAACTCACTCCTGATTTAACATGAGCGATACTTTCACCTAAATTGACTGAACTTGCACCTTGATGAGATTCTAAGCGTAGTGAAACCTGTTCAATAATATGCCTGGCAGTTGTCAAACGTCGATAATATGGGTCAAGCCCATTGAGTATCAGCCAAGGGGCTTCAGGGGTGCTGGTGTGTCTGATGACTTGTTCACAAATATTTACAAATTTTTCATAAAGTTTGAGATGCCTTTTTTCAGTCTCAGTGACACGCCAACTGGTTTCAGGATTTTTTTCCTGCTTAGATACCAATTTTTTTTGTTGATCCTTGCTTAAGTGCAGCCAAAATTTGAGAATAAGAGCGCCATCATCGGTGAGTTCCTTTTCTAACTTGTTTAGATGAGATAATTCCTTTTCCAGTTGTCCTTTCCCGATACGATTATTGAGCCGGTCGGAAAGCACTTGACCATACCACCCCATGGCATAAATCGCAATTCGGCCTCTTGGGGGAAGGCTCATCCAATATCGCCAGTGATTTGGCCTTTCCTTCTCTTCATCAGAAGGATAACCGAAAGCATGGGTACTCATGAAGCGAGGATCGAACCATTCATTCAGTTTTGCAATCAAATCGCCCTTACCTGAACTATCAACGCCAGCAATGACAATCAATACAGGCATCGCAGCAGTCTCCAACTTCAGTTGCACATTCAGCAATTGCTCCCTAATCAAGGATAATTCTGCTTCGTAAGCAGACTTGGAAACTTTATTTTTTAATTCGGCTACTTCAAACATGATGAATTCTAAATAATTTCAAACAAGGTTTTTTCATTTTAAAATCGAGCAGCCAACAATATTGAATCAAAATGTTCAAATGTATATCTCTTGGGGATGCCAATTGATTTATGCTAAGCTTGCAGTCAATGTGAATTTCCTGTGGAAAAGTCCATAATGATTTAGGATAAGTTCGTCGGAAAAAGTTATCCACAGTTCTCCAGGATTTGAACAACAGCTTCACACACAAGATTAGCAACACATATCATATTGATTTAAAAATATTTTTATGGTTATGAACAGAAATTTCGTCGCCTAATTATAATAATTTATCTTTCTTTCTTTCTTTCTTAAACCTATTTTTATTAAACAGCATCGTTCAAGTTTTGCCGTTTATGTAGCTTAACAAATCATCTACTTTTCAAAAGGGGATTTCTTATGGGTACATTCGTATTGTTTTTATTGGGCCTGTCCATCGTGTTGGTGGTTCTAAGCGTGAAAACCGTACCACAAGGTATGGAATACACCGTGTTACGGTTCGGCAAGTTCACCAATACATTGACACCTGGCCTTAACATCATTGTACCTGTCATTGACTTGATTGGCACAAAGATGAACATGATGGAACAGGTGATTGATGTCCCATCACAGGAAATCATCACCAGGGACAATGCAATGGTACGCGTTGATGGAGTCATATTTTACCAAGTCATTGATGCAGCCAAAGCGGCTTATGAAGTCAGCAATCTCAATCTGGCAATAATCCAATTGGCAATGACCAATATTAGAACTGTGATGGGGTCCATGGATTTGGACGAACTGCTTTCCAAGCGTGACGACATCAATACACGTCTGTTGACTGTGGTGGATGATGCCACCACGCCCTGGGGAGTAAAAGTCACTCGCATCGAAATCAAGGACATTTGTCCGCCCAAAGACTTGGTCGATTCCATGGGAAGGCAAATGAAGGCTGAACGGGAAAAACGTGCGGTGATCTTGGAGGCTGAAGGGCTACGGCAAGCTGAAATTCTGAAGGCGGAAGGGCAGAAGCAGGCTAGGGTATTAGAAGCAGAAGGTCGGAAGGAAGCTTCTTACCGAGACGCGGATGCCCGTGAACGTCTCGCTCAAGCCGAAGCAAGGGCAACTCTGATGGTGTCCGAAGCCATAGGAAAAGGGGATATTCAAGCGATCAATTATTTTGTTGCTCAAAAATACATTGAGGCCCTACAGCACATCGCTTCGGCTCCGAACAGCAAAATAGTTCTGATTCCATTGGAGGCATCCACTGTTATTGGCGCATTAGGAGGCATAGGTGAAATTAGCAAGGAAATCTTTCAGAAAAAAAAGACGGGGATTGAATAGATGATGCTAGGGGAGTTCGTTTATTGGCACTGGCTGGCTCTTGCAGTGTTCCTGTTGACAATTGAACTGCTCGAACCAGGCATGTTCTTTTTGTGGATGGCCCAAGCTTCATTGATTACAGGGGGATTGCTTTTTTTATTCCCTTCAATGAGTTGGGAAATACAACTATTGCTCTTTTCAGTTTTTTCCCTTGTTGGAATTGCTGTTGTGCGGCAATATTTCAAAAATAATCTTACAAAAAGCGACCAACCCATGTTGAATAAGCGCACAGCCCAATACATAGGCCGCGTTTTCACGTTGGAGCAAGCTATTATCAATGGACAAGGAAAAATCAGGATTGATGATTCAATTTGGAAAGTAAAAGGAAACGATTGTCCTGTTGGTACACGGGTTAAAGTGATTGGTGCAGAAAGTATAGTCCTTCTTGTAGAAAGGGTTTATTAAGCTCTTTCTGGAAGTGATGTGTGACATTAATATTAAAAAATGTTTAAAAAAAGATCTATT
>CAIYXP010000214.1 GCA_903930145.1 uncultured Methylococcaceae bacterium | reverse complement strand
GTGTCGTTTTGTCTGTCGTCAATCCATGTTGTTTTTCATTGATGTTCACTTGTTGATTAGTTTGTAGGATTTGTTGCTCCTCCCGAATTAGTTGATTTGCGCCTGATAAGGGGTCTTGAAAATTATCAGTATTTAATTGTTGTTGTTCTTGCAGATTTTCCTGCATCAAACGACGTGCATCAGGAGTATTGGAAACCTGTTGTAATTGCCTAATTTCTTGGTTTTGTTTAAGCAATTGTTGTTCTTGCATTTGGGCGAGGCCATATTCCGCATTTTGGGCAAACTGACTTGCATTTTTTACCACAGCGGTTTCCATTTTCTGGACTTTTTCCATTTGTTTTAACGGTTCATGTTGTTCATTCTTCGCAGCCTTGCGCTGTTGCATGCTTTGGTCAAACGCTTGAAAGTCTTTATCGTTAAATATATGGTCATTCTTAGTCCCAGTCTTCCAATGTTGGATGTGCCTATCATATAGGTCTATGATGACATCCTCTGTAGTAGGGTTAAAAGGATTGATATGCTTTAATATCTCCTTCTCCGATTTAATTATTGTTTTAGTGTTTTCACCAAGGTAATCTCCATTTTCGATAGCCTCAAAGTTATTTATCATTTGATTAATATCTTTCTGAATATTAAACGGCTTATCAATCGCGTGACGAAGTCTTGCATATTCTTCAGATTTGTTATTAATATCTTTGAAATACTTTCTTATATGATCTCTTCTATTATTATTAGGATCAGTATAGTAAGCATAATCTTTAACATGATTAATCAAATCTTCTGGTTTTATGGTTTTCCAAACAGGTACTGAATGTTGCGGGTCGGAAGGCTCAATTGTTTTCTTGAGTGACTCATCGCTTTGTTTCAAATCAACCTCCTCCTGTCTTGTCCGCATGTTATCCATAATCTGTTGAATTACAGCTTCACGCTCCGTGTTTTCAATAGTGTCTAGTGAATCCAATGCCACAATATCCTTATAAATGGTTGAAAGATTTAGACTGCCATCCTTTAACGATTGGCGTAGCTCAGCTTGTAGCATTTGTGTCAAAGTATTGAGTTCTCGTTGATCCATAATCATAGAATCAAACCCGGTATTAAATTCCTTAATTGTTGGTTTATCTCCAATATTTTGTTCAAGCCAATCTAATTCCTTATTCACAAAATGATACTGATTAGAACTGTCATCCAAGGCATTGTCATCGAGTAAGCTTACGTTTTTCACCGCCTGCCGTATGTCTTCAGGCTTAAGATGTTGAAACTTTTCAGGGATAGCCGTTGGATTTTGAATGCGATTGGCTTGGCTTTTCCATTGATCAAATTGATTTTCAAACTTCGCGAATTTGTCTCTTTGCAGTTGGTTTTGCTTCGCCCATTGATCAAATTCTTGCTGAAGCTGTACCGTGGTAGTTTGTGGTTGTGCAAGATTATCGGGGGATTTTTGCTGTTGAACGGGTGGCTTTTTGTCCAGATTCTGACGATCAACTTTTCCGTTTTTGATTTCTTGTATTTGACCGTTTACATTGTCAGAATCATGAGGGTCTAGAGTGGGTATTTTGTTTAACGCGTCCTGAATTGCTTGTTGTTGCTTCAAATGGTCAGCGGACTTCGCTTCTTTATATTCTGCCGTTAAATCTTTTTGCAAAGATAGAATTTTTCTCTGATTGGGGTAGACAACATCCTTCATTTGAGTTATGAATTCCTGATTTTCTTGTTCATTAAACGGATCAAGTTCTCTCAACCTATCCACATCCATTGTACTCTGCATTTGGATATTAGTCATATTACGACTGGTTGAATAAATTTCCATTGCTTGGCTACCAATCTTATCAGCTAGATCCTCGAAAATTCTTTTTTGAAGAATTTGATCTTTGTATTGCTCTTTGAATGCATTGACGTATTCATCTCCTCCAATATTTTCCAAAATCCAATACTTATCATTTTGGTTTAATACTTCTTTTCTACCCAGATAATCCACACCTTTCTTCTTCACAACGTCACTAAGATGGATGATTTTTTGTTTGATTGGGTCTTGGTTTATCTCAGGTAAATTATTTGGGATTTGCGGATCTTCGTGGTGAACTGGTGGTGGCACATTATTTCCGATTTGCTGAATTTCCTGGTTAACTTGTTGTAGGTCATTAATGACAGGAATATTGTGTATCTCTTCCGGTATTTGTTCAACGATGGGGTTATCCTCTTGTGGATTTACTTCTTGTGGGTTTTCCTCTTGTGGGTCAAGAAATTGATTTATATCGTGTTGCGGTTGCTCCACTTGCCCCCCTGCGACGTTTGCACGACGAATGTACTTAACCACTAGAACTATGATTACGACCACCACTACGGTGATCCCACCACCTATGCTAATACCCTTCCAGTGATCTTTAATGAATTGCCCCGATTTTTTCCATATCGACTGATCGTCTGAACCGGTTTCGTCGAGATTCAAGCCTATCGCCTGCTGACCGTTGATGCTGCCATATAAGACAGGCTGTACGGCAGGTGCTGCGCTTGACGGGCCGTTGGGCGCGTAGGTGGCGCATAGGTTGATCGCCGGGTTTGCCTGTTCCGGGTTTGAGACCAACTGTCCGTTGGTGTAATGCAGTGGGGTGGTGCTGCCGTCGGGAGCGCTGTAGGCGATGGCGTAGCCGTCATTGTCGGTGCTTGGTGAAGCGGATGCTCGATCAAACACCACTTGCCCGCCGGGTGAACTGGGAATGTCAGACCCTGCATTGCCAGTCATCAAGGTGTATACGCAATGGTCGGCGAAACCGGCCCAGGCTGCGGGGGATTCGAGCAGTGACTCGGCCACATCGACAAATTCGCCCATCTCTATTCCCTGCTTTTTGAAGAAAGCAGCAAGCGGGGCTAAGCGGTCGAGGGTAGCCTGCCCATCGGTCGGTAGTGATTGCGCAAGTTGTTGGAATTCTTGGCTTAGGTTGGACCCAGGGTAAGCGCAAAGTGTCTGGAAAAGGTGTAAAGCGGCGGCTTGTTGGGCATGGTTTAGGTTGGTGCTAGTCATGGCTTCTGTCTCCAAAGTGTTTTCAAAAAACCCTTCATCCCGTCTAGGGGATGAAGGGTGTCACAATCTGAGTACAAGCCTAAACAAGCCAGTCGTGGTTGTATATCGGAAAAAATCTGATTTTTCATATGGAGCGTCAAAGCTTGCTTTGACATGAGTTTGGATGAGCGAAGCTTTCGCTTCGCCAGTCAAAGCAAGCTTTGACGCTCCAGTTCCGGGCTATTAAGCTTTAAGGCACTGCCACCGTGATCGACTCGCTCACTGGGCTGTCACCCGTGGTGTTGTGGGCGATGACGGAAAGCGACACGGTGGACCCGGACGGCAAACCCCTCAAGGTCGCTTCGCTGTCTTGCGGGAATGCTTCGGCCAATACTGCGCCCTCCGCATCGGTGGCGCGTAGCCTGTAACTGTCAGCACGACGGGCATCGTCCCAATCCACATACAACATGCCGGGTGCGCCTGGAGTGGCAATTAGATTCAACGGAGTATCCGGGCAGCCCACATGGGAGGGGCGGTCAAAGCCGAAGGCATACCAACGATGGTCGTCGTCCGCGATCAATCGGGTCAATTCTTCGCGCAAACCAGACAAGCGCATTCGGGCGGCTTTCATTGCTTGGTCGAGTGAGTTGCGGGCCTCCCCGGCTTGGACATTGCTCTGATTGCTGTTGGATTGAGCCTCTGCAATCGCTTTCATGGCATCGGCACAGGTCGCAGCCGTGCAAGACACCTGTTCGGTCAATTGCGGCAGTTCATAATTGGGGTGAAAGCTATAATAGGCATGGAGGCTTTGCAGCACAAACGCTGGGTTGGTCGGTACTTGCAGGGAGCCGGTGAATCCAGCCTCCTTCCATGCGGCATTCCATTGGTTGCCTAAGCGGGGCTTCAAGGTGCCAATGCAAGCCATCGCCAAGGCACGGCCATTGCTTTGTGCCGTGCGCAAAGCCGCCGTCATCGCCGATTTGTTCGCCATTGCGGCGTTCAATTTGGCTTTCAGTCCGATGGTGGGCGGTGTTTGGTTGTCCGTGCCACCGGGATTGCCGACCAGATCGTAGAACACTGCGCGTAGCGCGGCTTCATCGTTTTGTTTCAGCCCCACCGCCCCACCGTGTTTGCTTGCGCCATCCACCGCGTCGGTCAAAAGTTGAACCAAAGGTTCGTAAGTGACTGGAATTTTATTTGCAGACATGTTTGTAGACTCCATATGATGGATTAAATGAATGTCTAGGCGATGTGCCTAAACGTAGGCAACCCATGATTTTGTGCTTTTGTAAATGGGATGTGTTCATAAAATCAATGGGTTAAAATTCAAACAATACCGATTTCCGGTGTTTCCCCCTTTTCCAAGCCCTAAAAAATGAGCCTTTCCCATGGAAAGGGTTGTTTTAAGCTCCTAAAAATGGGTCTTTCCCAGGGAAAGAGTTGTTTGAAGCTCCTTAAAATGAGCCTTTCCCAGGGAAAGGGTTGCTTGAAGCTCCTAAAAATGGGGCTTTCCCAGGGAAAGGGTTGTTTGAAGCTCCTTAACATGAGACTTTCCCAAGGAAGGGGTTGTTCGAAGCCCCTAAAAATGAGCCTTTCCCAAGGAAGGGGTTGTTTTAAGCTCCCAAAAAAATCATCCCTACCCAATGCAATAGACTGACTCGGTTTTCAAAACCGAGTCGGTCTGCTCGGCGGGGGCTTATTCTACGAAATGTTCCTTAGGTAATTCGTGTTCTTTATGTTCTTGGGATTCATCCTTTTTCCTTAAATCTTCTTCATTCACGGTCTTCAGTGCTTTAATGGACTGCGGTTGTGATT
>CAIYXP010000213.1 GCA_903930145.1 uncultured Methylococcaceae bacterium | reverse complement strand
TCAGTTTTCCGCCATTTGGGTCGAAACTCCTGTTGCGTGAAATACCCAAGTTGCTTTAATAGCAAATAGAAGACTCCAGGAGAGTGTTCATCTTGTTCGCCATATAGATAGGGGGCATATTTTTCGTGAATACTGAAATGCACAACTGGATGAGCGTCGATCCATCTTTGCTCCGCAAGACTAAGAGGCGAGGCATGTAATCCCCCGCCAGAAAACAGTCCTTGCAAAACAATCATGTGAACAATGAAGCGACGCATGTCTTTTAGCTTTCAATAATGTTGTTCATCCGGCAGAACAGAATTAAATCAGCAATATTGTTGATGCCTAACTTGTCAAAGACTCGAGTTTTGTAGGTGGCAACCGTCTTATTGCTGATGTGAAGCATGTCGGAAATTTGTTGATTGGTATTGCCTTTCCCAAGGTATTTCATCACCTGCAATTCGCGGTCAGAAATCAAAGCAAGCTTGTCACTGTCCGTTAATGAGCTGTTGCCATTTTTGCCGTGGGTAAAGAAGTTATAGCCCTGAGAGATGGCAACACAGGCGGCTAAAATAACATCTGCCCCCGCAGTTTTATTAACAAAGCCATGACCTCCTAATGAGCGAACTCTTCCGCCATAAACAGCTTCATCCATGCTAGATAAAATTAACATTCGAATCTCGGGGTACATAAGTCCGATTCGTCGAATGACATCAAAGCCATCTGTTTTTGGCATATCCAGATCTAAGATCACCATATTCGGGTTGACCTCCTTAATGGATCGCAAACATTCCTCGCCGTTTTGGGCTTGGCCAACTACTTCGAACATCAACTGCTCTTGCAGCATACTTTTTAGGGCCATCAGCATAGCTGGATGGTCATCTACTAACATCACACGTTTTCTCATTATTTGTCTCCATTTTGGCTTAGGTTTTGATGAGGGTGAAGCGAAAAAATGGCCTTTGCGATTCGGCTATCGTTAATCTGAAGCATTTGATGGCGGCTGATTGGCGCCATCATGAGTCCGCCATAGCAGTGATCTACTTGCCAAGCAGATGCATTTTCTAAATCCTTAACGAGCCCCACATTGCTTGCATATATCTGAGTTTGTGAATACGGTGAGCGTCGAATGTTTGCGAGTACGTTATGCGAAAGACTTTGTTCGCGAAAGAAAGTCATGTTTAAATGAACACCCTCTATTTGCATTTCTTGAATCCAATGAAGTTGTTCGGCGCTTCCTGTGAAGTTAATCAGATGCAGCAATACGCCAAGTCGACGCATTCGCAACATTCCTTCTTTACAAGAGTCGGTCATGTTGGGTTCAGGGAGGGCTTGCATGCCGAGCGCTATCAACCCGACGGGTAAGCGAGAATTGAGAATGAGATCACTCAATGCATCAATGTAATCACTCGAAGCGATTGCGTGCGTTGGAATTGGCAAAATACCAGGAATGAAGCGACCGCTGCGATATACCAGTAGGAAATCGTATCGAGACCTTCCATGAATAAACGCAGTAATTGCATATCGGAGGCATTAAGTAGAGGTCTAAATAAAGATCCGGTCAGTTTTGTCCCTTTACAGTTAAAAATGGGTTCATGACTAATTGCCTGTCGCTTGGACCAGGTTTGGTGTTCTTCAAGGGCTTGGCTACTAAGGCCAAGCCAAGGGTTGCCACAGGCGTCGTGTACTTCCCTGGAAGGGTTTGTTCTTCTATGCCTTTACAAGCGTGTACAGCCGGGATTTCGGGCTCATCAGCATTCTCCGATCGGTGACTGTCCAGTCTAGGCAGGACGGATTGGAGCGGTAAGGGCTTAAGGCTGATTTATCTGTAGGAATCGCCCT
>CAIYXP010000212.1 GCA_903930145.1 uncultured Methylococcaceae bacterium | reverse complement strand
GCATGATCGACTATACTAAAACCATTTCCAGTCGAATACGCCACATTCCAAAATTGCTGACCATTTGGAATCCACATGTAATCCATCTTTCCGTCGCCATTGAAGTCTCCATTTTGCATGTACTGCCCGCTGCCATGATGTGAGAGATAGCCATTGACCGAAACGGGGATTGCAGGATTACTAGGATTTGGCTCGATCAAGTCATTGCTTTCTGTTGGCCATTCAAAAATTGTCGGTTGCAGGCAATTCTTGGGTGTCAATCCATCGCATTCGGTCAATTTACTGAGACGTGAGCGCTGGGTTATGCTTGATTGCTCATAAACTAATCTATAATCTTTTATTAAAGCTGTATTATTGTAATTTTTAAAATTAATAATGCGCTTAGAAAATTTAATTATCGAACCGACTTCGTAGCCATTCTCAACATCTATCCTAGCTTCATAAACAAACTGCACCGAAGCAAATGGCGCGACTCCCGCCGCCGCGTTGCCGGTATAGTCAATCCGGTTAATATAAGCCTCGCCATTGGCGTTATCCTCCGTGTAAGAAGCCGTCAGATAATTGCCCTTGGTGTCGCTGATTTTGTTGACATTCCACAGCCTGACGGTGGGCTTGCCTTGGGCTTCGATCCGGGAGTCGGCGGTAGCGCCGTATTCGATGATTTGCCCGGCTTTCGTCCATGCCTTGAACCATGCCGGGCCATTGCCTGCCGTGCCGTAGGACATGACGTGGGTATAGCTCTCGGTTTCAGTGCGGTATTCCGTGCCGTTTGCACCATAGACCCCGGACACGGCGACGAGCCGTTGACCATCCAAACAATAGCGGTCGTTGCCGTCATAGTTAATGCCGCCTTTAAATCCGTCTTGCACGATGGTCGCGGGGCAGCGGCTGATGGCGGACAAACCACCCAAGGACCAGCCCACGCCTAGCGGGCCGTTACCACCTTGGCTGTTGTAATTAAGCGATAAGTTCGGGGCCATGCCTGCTGTCCCCGGCGGGACAGTGAGAGGGATGTTATAGGTAGCCGCACCAGTTTCGCTGACTTTGAAACTACCGGGGGTTGCACCGACGGCGGTGGCTGCGTGGCTGAGGAGGGGGGAGGTTAAGGTGAGGAGGGTGATAAAGAAGAGGAGATACTGTGGCAATAGGCGCGTAAGTGTCCATGGCTTTGGCTTTAAACCATCGTTGGAATGCCGTCGCTTACGGCGAAGTGTTCCGATGTTAACAGATGCCCGTGTCAAGCATAGTCTAGGAATGGCTGGTTCTTCGGCTTGTATTTGGTCGATGGAAAAATGATTTTCCATTGATTGAAGGGCATCTTGCGAAAAGCGTAGCTTGCACATACGTCACCTGCTTGGTATTGGGTTGTTTAACTCGCGCCTGTTCAAAAGAATAAATTTTCAATATCACTCTGTCAAGCGATAATAAGTGCAAGAATAGCTATTTTTTTCAGGCTCACAAATTCCAGCAATTCTCATTTTGGCGTGACCAACGCTCCTACCGTAGGGTGGGCTAGGCGCACACACCGGGAACCTTGATTCGACTCGCCGCTTTCCGTGCGCCGTAGCCCACCAAACCGGCGGCGGATCGGCAATGGTGGGCTACGGTGCGCTCCAAGCTTAGCGATAAACGGAAGGTTGTTGAAATGCGCACCTAGCCCACCCTACGATTTTGCTACCGTAGGGTGGGCTGGGCGCATACACCGGGAACCTTGACCCCACTCGGTGCTTTCCGTGCGCCGTAGCCCACCAAACTGGCGGCGGATTGGCAATGGTGGGCTACGGTGCGCTCCATACTCAGCGATAAACGGAAGGTTGTTGAAATGCGCACCTAGCCCACCCTACGATTTTGCGTAATGACGAGTTAGCACAGCACAAATTCCTGTTCGATTGAGTTAAGCCAACAAATGCCCCCACAGATCATGCTCGTCGGCTTCTTCGATTTCCACTTCGACGAATTCGCCCACTTGCAAATGGGTCGCTCCGTCTATAAAGACTTGCCCGTCGATTTCCGGTGCATCGGCACGGCTTCTGCCCACTGCACCTTCTTCAACCACTTCGTCGATCAATATCGTTTCACGTCGTCCGACCTTGGCCTGTAAACGATCTGCGCTGATTTGTTCTTGCAATTCCATGAACCGGCCTAGACGTTCTTGTTTGATGTCTTCTGGCACGGCATCGGGCAATTGGTTGGCTGTCGCGCCGTCTACCGGCGAATAGGCGAAGCAACCCACTCGGTCTAGCTGTGCTTGGTCGAGAAAATCCAATAAATCTTCAAAATCTTCGTCGGTCTCACCGGGGAAGCCGACGATGAACGTGCTGCGAATAGTGATGTCCAGGCAAATGTCCCGCCAAGCCCGAATCCTTTGCAAATTGTCTTCACTCGATGCCGGACGTTTCATTAACTTGAGTATGCGCGGGCTGGAGTGTTGGAATGGAATATCCAAATAGGGCAGGATTTTACCTTCCGCCATCAACGGAACAATCTCATCCACATGGGGGTAAGGATAAACATAATGCAGTCGCACCCAAACGCCCAACTCACCCAAGGCTTGCGCCAAGTCTTGAAAACGGGTTTTCAAGGGTCGGCCTTCCCAAAAACTGGTGCGGTATTTCATATCGACGCCATAGGCGCTCGTATCCTGTGACACCACTAACAATTCCTTCACGCCGGCTTTAACCAAGCGTTCCGCTTCGCCCATGACCTCGCTGATGGGACGGCTAACCAAGTCGCCACGCAGGGAGGGAATGATGCAAAACGTGCAACGATGATTGCAGCCTTCCGAGATTTTCAGGTAGGCATAATGACGAGGCGTCAATTTGATGCCTTGCGGCGGGACCAAATGTACAAAGGGATCATGCAGCGGCGGCACATGTTCATGCACGGCATTGACGACTTCTTCATAGGCATGTGCGCCGGTGATTTTCAAAACTTGTGGATGGCGGGCGCGAATTTCTGCCTCTTTTGCCCCCAAGCAACCGGTCACGATGACTTTGCCATTTTCCGCCAAGGCTTCGCCAATGGCATCCAGCGATTCCTCCACGGCGGCATCGATAAAGCCGCAGGTATTCACCACCACCAAGTCGGCATCGCGGTAGGAGGAAGTCATATCGTAGCCTTCGGCGCGGAGTTGGGTGAGAATGCGTTCGCTGTCAACTAAGGCTTTAGGGCAACCGAGACTGATAAAACCGATGCGGGGAGAGTTCATGATGGGTTTTAGTGGATAAAAAGCTATTTTAACTGAGAATTGCTGACAAGTAATCCTTACTCATAATGCAAAGACTCCGCCGAAGAGATGCGGTTGGCAACCAATGCCGGATAGACCGCCGCGATGGAACAGGTTGCCACGGTGAGCAATGTAATCCATAAACTATCGCGGATGGAATAAACAAATTCATATTCAAACAAAGTAAACCGGTCAAGGAAGGAAACGCTAATCGCCCCCATGGCATTGCCTAGCATGATCGCCAACAAAGCCGCCACCAAACCAATGATGCTGCCCTCGACCAATAATAGTCGCACGGTCTGGGCGCTAGACACCCCCAAGGTTCGCAGCACAGAGAATTCCCGCCCCCGTGTATACACCTGAATCATCATATTATTGGTGACACCCACGGCGGCCAATACAATCGTCATGACCAAAATGAAATCAAAAATCAGAAAATCCCGGTCAATCTCGGCTTGTTGCCAACGCTTCAAGGCATACCCTTCCTTCGTCATCGCATAAAAAGGCTTCAACTCCGCTAACGCCTGCCGACTGGGAAAGCCTCCTTCCTGCTTGGTGCGAATGACGGCGAATTTACCCAAGGATTTTTCCAGATTGTCGGCAAACAATGGATTGCCATCGCTAAATAACAGATAAGATTTAAGGTCCACATATTGACCGTCTTCCGCATAAAACCCTAGCATATCGGTGACATCGATGACCGGAAAGCGGTATTTCGCTTTATCGCTTTCTATCACCACTCGATCACCGGGCTTTAAATCAAATCGTGCGGCGAGAGTACGCGAAGCGATGACTGTCCCCGGAAGCAGGGGTTGCTTGCCTTGGTTCAACAAATAGGGGTTGACATCCGCAGCAGCAATCAGCCGAAACGGAAATTCACCCCGCACTTTGTCCGAAAGCCTGAAAAAATACAGTTTATGGGCTTCCAGAATTCTATTGAACAATTCAGGATTAATCGCCGACCATTCATTTTTCCTAAAAAATGTATAAGGGTTGAGCGCCTCCTCGGACCAGTGCTGGATTTCATGCTTGAGGGAACGGGTAATAGTATGCAAGGCGGTCAACAAACTGAATACCAAGGTGACACCGGCAATCGTGAAAACCAGTTTTTGGCTAGTCAGCCTCATGCGTCGCCCCGCCAACAAAGTTTCCAAGGGTAGCAAAGCTTGCAATGCCTTTTCAAACAGCAAAATCAAGCCGCGTAGCAATGGATTCATCCACCATAAGCCTAGCACAGTCAGCACCAAAACAAATCCAGATTCCAATAGGAAAAACTCCACCACTGACAGCCACGACAGCAAAAAAGGCCGCATTGCCAAATAAGTCGCTGCCAACAAAGGCGGAATCAACAAAGAAAACCCCCGAATCTGCAAACTGCTTTCGTCAATCTCACTGGTCAGAAAGCGGGGTTGCAAGACATCGATGATTTTCATTTTGAAGATCGCCCGGGCCGGACCGAACACGGCTAATAGCGCAATCAACACACTCAAACCACCCATAGCTAATAATTCAAGCCAGGGAATAGCAAAACCCGCCGCCGGAACCCGCCCGGTCGTGGAAATACCCGCATTCATCAGCAGCATCGCAATAGGAAATGCAACCATCAAACCCAACGCAGTGCCAAACAAACCCAAAACCAAGGTTTCCATTAGCAGGGATAACACCACATTCGTTCGGCTTTCCCCCAAACACAGCAGCAAACAAAACTCCCGGCTGCGCGAGGACACAGAAAAGCGCATCGTATAAAACACAATCACCGCCCCCACCGAAAAGGCCAGCAACGAAGCCAAGCGCACCGCCAACCGCATGGCTTGATAATCCTCCTCGCCGCGCCGACTGGGCAAAGACTCGGCGGACAATGCCTCATTCACCTTCCCTTCTTGACTGGGAAAACGATTCTTCTGATCGTCTTGTACGGGTTCGCCATGTTCAAATGAAACCCGCAGGATGTTCAAAGGGGTTTTGCCTGCTCCAAACAGCAGGGGATCGGTGGCAATCAAAGGGGGTTCTGTCAAGCGGGGTTGGATGCGGGCTTGCGTGCTGTGATAATCCACGATGAGGATGGACGCGACGACCGCCATGCCCAGCGCGACGCCGAGTACGGTTGCCATCACCACAGTGCGATGATGGCTTAGGCTGCGACTAGCCAAATGCGCGGCAAGCCTAAGATTCATTCAAATCTCCAAAGCCAACAGCTTTGCATGAATGGGGGCCAACACATCGCGCTGACCCTCATGGTGCAATTCATCGGCAATCTGCCCATCTTTTAAGAAGCATATACGATCCGCCCAAGCGGCATGTTCTGGACTATGCGTCACCATCAGCAAACCAGTGTTTTCGCGCTTCGCGGTGGCACGAAGTATCTCCATGATGGACCGACCAATATGGGGATTGACATTGCCAGTCGGTTCATCGGCCAGCAACAAGGCCGGCCTTCGCGCCAAGGCTCTAGCAATGGACACCAATTGCATTTCCCCGCCAGACAATTGAAACGGCAGATGGTCGCTGCGCTGGCTCATGCCGACTTCCGCCAGCAGATCATCCACTCTTTTTAATGAGTCTTTGCTTCTGATGCCATTGATGAGAAAAGGCAAGGCCACGTTTTCCCTAGCCGTCAAGGTGGGAATCAAATTGAAAAACTGAAACACCATGCCAATCTGTTCCCTGCGCAAGCGGGTGCGTTCGGTTTCCGACTGGTAATCGACCAGCTTTTGTTGCAAAGTCACTTTTCCACTATCAGGCAAATCGATGCCTGAGATGCAATTCAATAAAGTCGTCTTCCCCGACCCGCTAGGACCCATGATGACCACCATTTCCCCCGCGCCGACTTGCAGCGACAAGCCGCGCAACACCGGCACTTCACTCGCCCCCAATCGATAGGATTTAGTCAGTGATTCAATTTTTAGTAGGGAATTCATCTAAGTTAAAACTTAAGCAAAAGCCGCTTACCGCTTATCCCATTGTAACCATGATTGGTGCTGAGATTTCCTACTGCACGATGACAGGCTTGACCGAATTCTTAATATAATCCAGATGCGGGGTCCATCCTTCTTTTAAACATTCAGCCCATCCACCCTTTACACCCTTTAGGCATTCTTTCTCGCTATTACGTTGCAACGCAAAAACATGTTCCTGAGGAATTTTTTCTGCGGCATAGGCATCGAAATCGATGGGCGAGTCGCCGTAGGCATAGTCCAGCTTCCATCCCTCTTTCTTTAATTGATCCATTATTTGTATCTTGAATTTTTCATCATTCATTAATTCCTCATTGGGTTTTGGGACTTGAATATTGCCATCAGGAAATCCATTTTTTTTTAACCAATCGGGTATCATTGACTGCGCCAGTATGGAACGGGCACTGATGTAAAATATCTTATAACCCTTTTTCGCATACAGTTGCGCGGCCTTCGCAGCATCGGGTCGCACTGTCTTAAATGAAAATACATCGGGCGTTAATGTCCCGTCAATGTCAAATACTACGGCTTGAGTTTGTTTCGGTGGCGGGGACTCAATCTCAGTAGATTTTAGCCAACATCCACTGCATAGCATAAAGATTAACAAGGTGAAAAGAATTCGCATGAGATTTCCATTTTGATTGGATTTAAGAAACGTAGAGCGGATATAGGAATAAAATCCACTGAGTTGAAAATAAATTCTACGCCTTTGGTTTATAAATAGCTAACCGGCTTGAGCTTGCAAACAGAAAGCTCCCAATCAGGAACTTCATCATCATTAATCTAGCGTTCGTAGTCCCGCCTTTAGGCGGAAAACAGACCAGAAAGAACCGGCTAAAGCCGGGACTACAAACGGTTTTGACAGATACAAAATCCTTAACTTAAAAGTCAATCTGCTCCAATCACAAAACAACCAACACAATATTGCTGAAAGCCCCATCCCCCGCTTTATTTTTGGCAAAGACCCGATATTCCAATTTTTTGCCCGTGGGTTGACCGACAAGGGTTTTTTGCGTTTCGACCGAACTGCCGACAGTTTGCCAAGCTTCATCGGTCAATTCGCGGCGCTGAATCTCAAAGGAAAGGGGCTTGCCGCCTTCCGCAGGGTTTTTCCATATCAAGGTCACGGAATTGCCCTCTGCCTTGGCTTCCAACATCCGACATTGACCGGGTGCCTCCATGGGTTTTGGGGTGGCACGTTTACCCCAGCCAATGATGCTCAGTTGGGCATCATCGGTGACAACATTTTCCGCAAACCGGATGAAGTTATGCAACAAACTGGTAATGTCGTCTGCGTTCGATTTGCGTTCGTTGCTCAATTGCGAGACTTGGGCTTGGGCTGCATGCCATTTCTGATCGATGCGATCATGATTATCCAGCTTGTCTGCAAACTTTTGCAAATCAGCAGGGTCAACGGGGAAAATGTCAGGGTGCGCTCGCAAGCCTCTTAACATGACTTGAGCGAAAGCGATGATTTCGCTTTCAGATTTAGGGAACTGTGCCATTGCTCGTAACCTCCAAAAGAAAAATGGAAACCATTGGCTCGGCAAAGGGCTTATGGGCGTAAACAAACAAACAACGGGGTGATTCAAACCCAATCCGCGCCAAAATCAGGGAATCATAAAAGCATAAAACCTTAGCGCTGTCAATGAAGATAGGGAGTTTTTCAGCAATTCTTATTTTGGCTTAACACCTCGTCATTTCGGCAGGGATGCCGAAATCCAGGCCATGGACGGTAACTTCCCGTTTGTGCAAGTGCTTGGTTTAGGGATCGAATTAGGCCAAACTTTGCCATCCTTTTGAAATCGACCCAAAGAAATATGCTTTCCTCCAAATCCAACTTACTTTTAGTTAAATTCAATTGGAATCGGCCTAAAGAAATTTGCTTTTCGCCAAATCCAATTTGCTTTTGGCTAAATCCAATTGGAATCGGCCAAAAGAAATTTGCTTTTCGCTAAATCCAATTTACTTTTGGCTAAATCCAATTGGAATCGGTCAAAAGAAATTTGCTTTTTGCCAAATCCAATTGTCTTTTGGCTAAATCCAATTGGAATCGGCCAAAAGAAATTTACTTTGCCCAAAAGCAAATTTCTTTTGGCAAAAGTCAAATGGCATCGGCCCTGCGAATTTCGCTTCTCATCAAAGCAAGCTGGCTTTTTGCTAAAGACGACATCAATAGCGAAGCATCATGCCTCTTGCCAGTCACCGCCAAACCCGCTTTAATTCTCTCTTGTCTCTGACCACAAAACAACTCTTCACATGCAAGACCATCACAAGGATATTTTATTAGCCGATTGGCGCGACCGAGCGCTGGCTTTCGAACGGGAAATCAACCAAGTCGTATTAGGCTTGGATTATGCCGTACACCATATCACGTTGGCTATCTTCGCGCGAGGTCATGTGATGCTGGAAGGCGATGTTGGCGTGGGCAAGACGACTTTGTTACGCGCCGTGGCTTGCGGATTGGGCGGTTCTTATGAGCGCATCGAAGGGACAATTGATTTGATGCCGAATGATTTGGTCTATCATACTTTCATCAATGAATTGGGCAAGCCGCAAGTGGACCCCGGTCCGATCCTAAAGCATGGTGAAGCTTTGTCGGTTTTTTTCTTCAATGAAGTCAATCGCGCCCGTCCGCAAGTGCATTCCTTATTATTGCGGGTCATGGCCGATCGTAGCGTCAGCGCATTCAATCGGGAATATGTTTTCCCCCATTTGCTGGTGTTCGCCGACCGCAACCGCGTGGAAAAGGAAGAAACCTTTGAGATTCCTTCGGCGGCGCGGGACCGATTCATCATGGAATTGCATATCGAGACCCCCGCCGACCCGGACTTGCAGCGCCTATTGATGTTCGACCCGAAATTCCATGATGTGGACAGATTGATAGACACCATCCGCCCCGGCATTCTGCCCTATGCCCAAATTAATGAAATTGGCCGCGCCATTCAGCATGAGGTTCAAGCCAGCCAGACTTTGCAAGATTATGCCTTGTCGCTTTGGCAAGCCACTCGCCAACCCAAACAATTTGGCGTAAAGTTAGACGGCGTAGACATGGATCGTTTGATTCTGGCGGGTGCCAGCGCGCGCGGCATGAGTTTGATGATGAGAGCCGCCCGCGTCCAAGCCTGGTTGTCCGGGCGAGCTTATTTGACACCTGAAGATATACAATCCGTATTTCGGGAAACCGTCGCACATCGGATATTCTTTACGCCAGTTTATGAAATGCGTAGGGAGTTCATAGCAGGAGAATTGATTGGGCAGATAGTTCAAAAGGTGGCTGCACCGTGAGGGAATATATTTAAGTAGCAAGGATGGAAAGTGATAAAATCTGGGATATTAGGATTATTCGTTATTCTAAATTACTTTACACTCCATCCGTGCAACGATGGCTATTTTCCAAACCATATTTCAATATAACCCGGCCTTGCACTTGAGTCAGAATATTGCTTTGCTTCAACCTTAGAAGATTTCAACTCAAAACTAATAACTTCAGCAATTTTATCAGCTTGTGCCTTATCTTGGGGATGAAAATATCTAACTTCCTCATAGGAAGGACGACCCTGATCATCCAACACTTTGGAACCTAGAACCTTATAACCGGCTTGAGATAGTGATTTGTTATATTCTGAAAATAAAGACTCCTTGGTCTTATTTCCAGTAAGCAAATATATTCGTGGATTTGGGATTATTGGTGCTTCAATATGAGGTGAAGTCATAACTTGGGGGATGCTTGACGGATTTTTTCGCTTGGTTTCGGCATATACCCTAACTCCTTGCCTAACTTGGGTATCCTGAAGAAGATTTGTTTCTACAAGAAGATTCAAACTTTCAAGCCTCTCATCCGGTGAATTAGACTCCAATGCTTTCATAACTAAGTCTGAATTAAACTTTTGCCTTGCCAATTCAATTTGAGACCAGCCTGTCGTAGCTGCACCGGCTATTGCGCCAAGAATTGCGAATAAGCCGCCAACTAATGCAATCTTGATATCTTTGTTCATGTTCCTCACTTGCTAATTTGACAATTTAACAAAAAAACAACGATTTGATAAGTAAAATTATTAGTCCATTTTTAAATATGTTTGGCTTGAAAAAAATAAATATGCAAAAAATAATTCATAGCTTTCATTACGATTTCGGCCAAGATTGGCTTTTGATCTGTATATAGCGAACAAAGGTTTTTTTGAAAAGAGCTTGGCATTGATGGACTCCTATGGGAGGAAGTTTTATTATGCCACTGAATTGGCTGCATAGCGATAAATCCTAACAAAGGATGTCACGCAACAATTAAGCACTGGAGTGTCGAAGCTTCCCTCACATGTCAAAACAAGCTTTGACACTCCAATCATGCTAAAAAATAGGCAAATTTTGCATCAATGCCTACCCTCTGAGAATTTGAAAGGCTAGAAGAAACTTTGAACGAGGAATTCCACTATAGAGTTGGCTGGCGGGCTACCAGCAGCCACCCCGGTCACCATCCGGGAATGCAATCCGGCGGAGGGTTTGAATTCAACGGATTGGTTCCTTTCACCAGCCAACCCGACCCGCGCAATTTGGACATACGTGCCATGATTGCCGACCCTCACCAACAATTGATGGTGAAAAGCTTTCGCCAACGGGCCGCCATTCCGGTTTTTCTGCTGGCCGATTTATCCGCGTCAATGGGGTTTATTGGCAAGACGGTAAAGACCGCCTTATTGGCTGAATTCGCCGCTGCCACGGCTTGGTCGGCTTGGCGCACCGGCGATCCATTTGGATTATATGTCTGTGATGAGGGAATTCATTGGGACATCAGCCTGCCATTGCGTTTACATAAAGGCTTGTCAGACGAACTTCACAATCGCCTGATGCATTTTCAACCCAAGTCCAACAATGCTGATGGTTTATTGGAAGCCGCCAGCTTGTTGGGCAAGCAGCGGGCGTTAGTCTTTTTAGTGTCTGATTTTCACTGGCCTCAAGGACAAATAGAAGCAATATTGAATGCTTTAATCCGTCATGATGTCGTACCCGTGGTGTGTTGGGACAGCGGAGAATATGAAAACTTGCCAAGCTTTGGTTTGGCGCGAATGCAAGACCCGGAAACTGGTCAACGCCGCCTTTTATTCATGAGGCCCGCTTTGTTAAACACTATTCGCGAACGTTTCGAGACAAGAAAGCAGGAATTGATGCAGATTTGCATCCGGCATGGTCGTGAAGCTTTTTTTCTGCTGGATCGTTTTGACCCAGACGCATTGACGCAGTATTTTTACCATTCATGATGATCGTCAATCCTATTATCTCGGCTGGAAACCGCCGTCATTTTACTCAACAGGTTTACCTTTGGAGCCTGTTCGCTTTGTGCTTGGCATGGATTCCAGCTAAGGCCGAAACCTCTGCACCTATCCATAGTTTGGAAATTTCCTCGCCTCGCGATTTCGGCATCGTCATGGGAGACACAATAAGCAGCGAAATTCGCGTGAGAATGGATGTTGGTTATCAATTAGAAACGGCAAACTTACCCAAACCCGGCAGTGCCGTCAGTGATTATTTGGAAGTGCGCGAACTAAATTGGAGCCAGCAGACGCAAGATAATGAAACTACATATCGCATTAATCTGGTCTATCAAGTATTTAAGGGTGTCCGTGAACCGGAAACGCTGAACGTGCCTGCCATTGCTTTGCGCTTCAAGCAAGATGATAAGCTGGTGGAAACCGAAGCCCCGGCTTGGAGTTTTACTTTGTCACCTATTATCTCCCCTAAACTATTGGATGAAGCAGTGATATTGCGTAGCGACCTACCTCTTCCTGCTATTAATAAATCAGGACACTGGCAATGGCTGGGAATATCTTTAAGCGGATTAATAGGGCTGGCATTCTATGCGGCTTGGCACTTAGGGCTTCCGCCTTTCAATCGCCGAACACCTCCTTTTGTTCGTACAGCTTCTGCGCTGAAAAAACTCAATAAGCAACCGGCAAGCCTGATAAATTATCGACAAGGCATCAAATTACTGCATGATGCCTTGAATGAAACCGCCGGATATAGTTTATTTGCCAAACATTTGCCAAAATTTTTGGAAGAATATCCACAATTGCATCATTTAAAACCTGATCTGGAACAATTTTTCGCAGCATCCAATCAAGCATTCTTTGCGACTGCGACGACAGAACCCGCAGACTATTCATTGACGAGGTTGGAAAAATTATGCAGGGAATTAGCCCACACATGGCATAAAAAGCAATGAATCTCGCCTTTGCACAGCCTTGGGGATTATTGCTTGGGCTTTTTGCGATCATCCCCCTAATAAAAAGCGGGCAGAAACCCATTTCTTATTCTAGCTTGGTATTATTGCCGGAGGACCGTCTATCATTTTGGTTGGATCTTGCTTTGCGAATATTGGCAAGCTTAACCGCATTATTGATAGTGCTTGGAATGGCAGGGCCGTATCTCAAGGAACAATGGGTCGATAAAATCGGCTCAGGAGCGCATATTGTCTTATTGGTGGATCGCAGCAGCAGCATGAATGAAAACTTTTCCGGCACGTATTTAGGCGGTACTTCCAGTGAAAGCAAAAGTGCGATTGCCTCCCGGCTTTTGGCCGAATTTGTCGAACGTCGCAAACAGGATTTGTTTGCTGTCGTGACTTTCAGCGCGGCACCGATTTATGTTTTGCCATTAACCCAAGACCACGAGGCCGTGCGCTCCGCCATTCTCGCTTTAGGCGGAAGAGGACATGGCATCACGAATATTGCACCGGGATTGGCAATGGCTTTGGAACATTTCAGCGGTAAACCCGTCACCGGCTCGCGGATCGTATTATTAGTGTCTGACGGCGCGGCGAGAATGGAACCGGAAATCGCCGAATCTTTACGCCAGATATTTCACGATGAACAAGCGGCATTATATTGGATTTATTTACGTAATCCAAAAGGTGGTAAGCTTACCGAAGCGCCGAAAAACGCCAACGAAAGCACTTCACCAGAATATTATCTGCATCAGTACTTTGAATCGCTCGGCATTCCGTATCAAGCATTCGAGGCAGATAATCCAAAAGCCTTGCAAGATGCCATCGCCATCGTGGAAAGTTTAGAAAACCGGCCTTTAGTTTATCAGGAAAAACTACCAAGGCAGGATTTATCCGGGCGGTGCTACGGCGCTGCGCTAATTTGCTTATTGGTATTGCTCGCATTCCAAACTCTGGAGGTCAAAGCATGGAACCTTTAAAACTCAGACGATTGCCAATAAGGTTTTATGGATTAAGCCTGATATTCCTCATCGGAATAATCGTTCAAGGCTTCAAATTATATACAATATACAGCTTGCAACAGGCTATTGAACATCCTAATGCGATAATAGTGAATGAAAATACGCCTTCCATACTTATTTTTGCCAAAGCCATGCATCTAACCCAGATTGGAAAAACGGGCGAGGCCATACGACTATATTCCAGCCTTCGCAATACCAAAGACTTGGATTTGCGCGCCCGATCAATGCATAACTTGGCGAATATTTATCTTCACGACGGCGCACAACATTGGAATGCCCGTGGTGTGTTAGATTACAATTATGTCACCACTCAAGTTGAATTAGCCAAGCAAAATTATCGTGAAGCCTTGCGGATCAATCTTGATAATTGGGATGCCCGTTATAATCTGGAATATGCATGGCGCATCACCCCTCCCCCTAAAGAAAAACCCAAATCCGATTTTAAAGGCACGAAACCCAGTGTGTTTTCCACCTTACCTGGTTTGCCGGGGGGTGGGCCGTGAAGATTATTCGGGCTTTAGTCATGAATCGCCCTATCAATCTGGGTTGGCGTGTTTATAGTGTGTCACTTGCCGCTTTATTATTGGCAGCCTGTATTTTCAAACCAACTTTGACGATGAATCGCCCGGTCTTTCGTTATTTATTGGTGATTGATATTACACAAAGCATGAATGCCAATGACTATCAGCAAGAAGGATTTCCCACCGACCGCTTAGGTTTCGTCAAAGCCTCCATTCGACAAGCGCTGGAATATTTGCCTTGTGGATCAGAGGTGGGTTTAGGCTTGTTCACCACGCGCAATAGCCAAGTATTATTTGAACCTCTGGAAATTTGCGAACACTTCCCACTGATTGCCGATGTGCTGGAACATATTGACTGGCGCATGGCATGGGCAGCCGATAGCCATATTGCACGGGGTTTGTTCACCGGCTTGCGCGAAGCCGCCGTTAGAGGAAAGGATACTCGTCTTGTTTTTTTTACTGATGGACAACAATTTCCGCCAGAATCAGATCCGCCTCCTTTCGACGGTCAACCCGGAGCAATGGCAGGAATTGTTGTCGGTGTGGGTGGCGCTCAAGCCGTACCCATTCCGCGACTGGATAAAGAAAACCGACCAATAGGATTTTGGGAATATGTAGATTTGCGGGATTATCTGCCTCCTTCCGCCATACCAACGGATGGTTCCAGACTTTATCTTACTCGCCTTGATGAAGCCAATTTAAACCATTTGGCTACCATCACCGGATTAAACTATCATAGGTTGGAAAAACCAGAAGATTTAACACTAGCCTTATTGGCAAAGGATTTGGCTTCTGAACATCGGATTGCCGTCGATATTCGTTGGACTTTGGCATTAATGGCTTTATTGCTTTTATTGCTTACCCGTTTCAATCCACTGAAACGGAAAATCCCATTTTTAATATGAACATGCCAAAAATATTAATCTTACTTGGCCTAGGTTTGCTTTCCCTTGGTCTAATTCTAAATTACATCCCAAATAGTTTACATTGGTTTGGCAGATTGCCGGGGGATATTCGTATTGAAGAGGCTAATCGCTCCATCTTTATCCCGATTACCTCCATGATTATTATCAGCATAGTCATCAGCTTTCTCTTTAATTTATTTTTAAGAAAATAACAGAAGATAACCTATCGCATCATCACCTATACATAATAACCGGAAAACACATGGACAAAACCACATTACTGCAAGAAACTATAGAACACATTGATTTTGCATCATTTGATTCCACACCCATCATCAATGCCATGCGCAAAATGGCATTTTCATCTAGGGATACAGCCGCCGCCGCAGACATTTTTTTACGCATGATTCAAGATAATGGCTGCACAAATATATTGACTTTGGCCGGTAGCACCAGCGCGGCAGGTTGTATGCAAGTTTATGTCGACATGGTCAAATATGGCATGATTGATGTCATCGTTGCCACGGGAGCATCCATTGTAGATATGGATTTTTTTGAAGCGCTAGGCTATAAACATTATCAGGGAAGCACACAAGTCGATGATAAAAAACTCAGAGAACTCTATATCGATAGGATTTATGATGTCTATATAGATGAGGAAGAACTGCGACAATGTGATAATGTGGTAAAAATGATTGCCGACAGCTTACCGCCCAGACCTTATTCATCGAGAGAGTTTATTCATGCAATGGGGAAATATTTGACCACTCATTCAGTCAAACATAATTCCTTAGTACAAATTGCATATGAAAGGGACATACCCATTTTTTGCCCAGCATTTACCGATAGCAGTGCGGGGTTTGGATTGGTCAAGCATCAAGTTGACAATCCTCAAAACCATATCACCCTAGACTCCATCAAAGATTTTTGGGAATTAACCAAAATCAAAATCGCCGCCGAAACGACAGGACTGTTTATGATTGGGGGCGGCGTTCCGAAGAATTTTGCTCAGGATACCGTCATTTGCGCAGAAATGCTGGGACATGAAGTTCCCGTGCATCAATATGCCGTGCAAATTACGGTTGCTGATGTTAGGGATGGGGCATGTTCCAGCTCCACTTTGAAAGAAGCTGCTTCATGGGGAAAAGTGGATACGATTTATGAGCAAATGGTTTATGCAGAGGCCAGCACTGTTTTACCCTTGATTGTCAGTTATGCTTATCATCATGGAAGCTGGCGTAAACGTGCCACGAAAGCTTGGAATCGCTATTTGGAATAATCGATAAAATTTCCAATAGGCAAATACAGCCCAAAAAAAACCCCCTGGCCTTGCGGTCGGGGGGGTTGGGTTGGGTGCCTGGCAGTGCCCTACTTTCGCATGGGGGTCCACACTATCATCGGCGCTGGGCGGTTTCACTTCCGAGGTCGGGATGGGATCGGGTGGTGCCCGCCCGCCATGGCCGCCAGGCGATTCTGTCGCCGCCCCCGCCGCTCTCCGCGCGGGGGCGCCGCGGGGCCTTCCGGCCGCCGCCTTGTTGTCCGGGTCGTGCGCGCTTCGCTCGGGCTTGCCGCCCTCGCTGCGTCTTTGCCGTCATCTCCTACGGACTTTGTTTTTACCCTGTCCTAGGGCTCCCTTCTCTTGGGCCTCCCTTGCTTGCCTTGCCTTCCCTTGCCGTCGAATGTGTGTCCTGTGTTTGTCTCGAAGCTTTGTTTAAGTCTTTAGAAGCCGCCGCGCCCCTGCGCAGGCCGCTTGGGCGTTGTATGGCCAAGCCTCGCGGGCAATTAGTACGCGTTAGCTTCACGCATTACTGCGCTTCCACACCGCGCCTATCAACCTGGTGGTCTTCCAGGGCCCTTCGGGGGATTCTCGATCCCAGGGAGGTCTCATCTCGGGAGGGGCTTCCCGCTTAGATGCTTTCAGCGGTTATCCTGTCCGGACGTAGCTACCCGGCAATGCGTCTGGCGACACAACCGGAACACCAGCGGTCCGTCCACCCCGGTCCTCTCGTACTAGGGGCAGCTTCCCTCAAACCTCCAACGCCCACGGCAGATAGGGACCGAACTGTCTCACGACGTTCTAAACCCAGCTCGCGTACCACTTTAAATGGCGAACAGCCATACCCTTGGGACCGGCTACAGCCCCAGGATGTGATGAGCCGACATCGAGGTGCCAAACACCGCCGTCGATATGAACTCTTGGGCGGTATCAGCCTGTTATCCCCGG
>CAIYXP010000211.1 GCA_903930145.1 uncultured Methylococcaceae bacterium | reverse complement strand
TTGGAGACGGCGCGGGAGCGGTGCTGCTTGAAGTTTCCGATGAGCCAGGGGTGATGAGCACCCATATTAGCTCAGATGGGCGTTACAGGGATTTATTGTATTTGCCCAGCGCGCCCAGAGAAAAAAGCTGCTGTGGCGCTGGTGAGCGCTACATAAAGATGCAAGGTAACGATGTATTCAAAATCGCTGTCAATACTTTGGGTAAGATTGTCGATGAAACCTTGGCGGCGAATCATTTGGAAAAATCCGACATTGATTGGCTTGTTCCCCACCAAGCGAATATACGTATTATTACAGCGACTGCGAAAAAACTAAAAATGCCCATGGATCGAGTGGTTTGCACCATCGAAACTCAGGGTAACACTTCCTCCGCTTCAGTGCCTTTGGCGTTCAATCAGGCTGTGCGAGACGGAAGAATCCAGCGCGGTCAAACGGTGCTCATGGAAGCCTTCGGCGGCGGTTTTGCTTGGGGCTCCGCACTGGTCCGCTATTGACACACTGACTCACTTGGTAAGATTTTGGCATGAGTAAGACAGAAAATGGCCTAGCCTTTATTTTCCCTGGACAAGGTTCGCAGTCCTTGGGCATGATGCGAGAATTGGCAGAACTCCACCCTGAGGTGGCTCAGACTTTTCGCTCCGCTTCCGACGTTTTAGGCTATGATTTATGGCATCTGGTGAGCGAGGGGCCGGTTGAGAAGTTGAATCAGACCGAATACACCCAACCCGCCATGCTGACATCTGGAGTTGCAGCATTTCGAGTTTGGGTCAAGCTGACAGGGGTTCAGCCGAAATGGGTGGCAGGGCATAGCTTGGGGGAGTATTCTGCTTTAGTTTGTGCAGGGGCTTTTGATTTTGAGGATGCTGTGGGTCTTGTTGCCGAGCGTGGTAGGTTGATGCAGGGCGCTGTGGATGTTGGAACGGGTGCCATGGCCGCCATTCTCGGTCTTGATGATGACAAAGTGGTTCAGGTCTGTGCTGAGGTTTCAGCCGATGACGATCTTGTGAGCCCGGCCAACTTCAACTCCCCTGGACAAATTGTGATTGCCGGTCACTCGACCGCAGTGAATCGGGCGATTGAGGCGCTAAAGGCTGCGGGTGCAAGAAAAGCGGTGCTGCTGCCGGTCAGTGTCCCTTCACATTGTCCCTTGATGACTAAAGCCGCCTTGGAGTTTCGGAAAACTTTGGCCAAAATACCTGTTCACACTATCAACATCCCTGTCATCCATAATGTGGATGTGGCAAGCCACACGGTTGCTGAGGGCGTTCGATCCGTTTTGGAACAGCAACTGTCAAGCCCAGTGCGGTGGACGGAGACTGTGCGGTTCTTGTTCGACCAAAGGGTACGCCGATTCATTGAATGTGGCCCTGGCAAGGTGCTGACCGGACTGAATAAGCGAATAGTGGCGAACGTGAAAAGTGAGGCTATTTTCGATACTGATTCTCTCAACAAGGCATTGGAGTTGTTAAAATGAGCAGTCAAATCACAGTCGTAACCGGCGCGAGTCGAGGCATTGGTAGGGCCATCGCCATGCGCCTTGCCAAAGAGGGTCATTTTGTCATTGGCACTGCGACGACCGAGGTGGGGGCCGAGGCCATAGGCAGCGCCTTAGCCGAGGCTGGCCTGAAAGGGGTTGGAAGGTCTCTGAATGTCACGGAAGCCAATGCTGTTGATAACTTTATCAAGGCAGTGACGGAAGAATTTGGAGCGCCGACCATTCTAGTCAACAATGCAGGCATTACACGTGATAACCTACTCATGCGCATGAAGGATGATGATTGGGATGCAATCATCCAGACCAACCTGACCTCGGTCTATCGATTGTCCAAGGCCGTCATGAGGGGTATGACCAAGGCTCGTTACGGGCGGATTGTGAATATCACCTCCGTAGTGGGTGCCACAGGCAATGCCGGTCAGTCCAATTATGCAGCCGCCAAGGCTGGCATCATTGGTTTCACCAAGTCACTGGCCAAAGAACTGGGTTCGCGGAACATCACTGTCAATGCAGTGGCGCCTGGGTTCATTGACACTGACATGACTCGCTCTTTGCCACAAGAGCATAAGGAATCGCTGATAGAGCAGATACCGTTGGGTCGCTTAGGGCAACCTGACGAGATAGCGGGTGCTGTGGCCTTCCTCTGTTCGCCAGATGGGTCTTACATCACGGGCGAGACATTGCATGTCAATGGTGGTATGTATATGGCATGACGGTAAAATTTGGAATTTCGTGTCAAAATCAACCAAGCCGTTCACTATCGGCTTGGATCGTGTTATTGTTCACCGGCTTGGAAAGTTCCAGATTGGTTGTTTTGATGATTCTGAATGCTAGCCACCTTTTGAGTCATTATCACTTTGCCGGCAAAAATCAAGACTTGTAATTATTGGAATTCCAATTAAAATTTCCCGGCTGATACATTCAAGCTTAAACAATTGAGGATATATAAAGATGAGTGACATTGCTGAGCGTGTAAAGAAAATCGTGACTGAACAGTTAGGGGTTAAGGATGAGGTTACCAACGAGGCTTCATTCGTGGACGATTTAGGTGCTGATTCCTTGGATACCGTCGAACTTGTGATGGCGTTGGAGGAGGAGTTTGAGTGTGAAATCCCAGATGAAGACGCCGAAAAAATTACCACTGTTCAACAGGCAATCGATTACATCGAATCGCATTTGTAATTTTTTTCGTAACGCCCCATCGGAATTCCAAGTTTTGGGTTCCGTGGGGCATTATTCTTTTTGCAGAGATTCAAATTCTGCCTGAGGAAATAAATTGAGTAAAAGACGTGTTGTGATCACTGGCTTAGGGGCGATTTCTCCTGTTGGTAATACGGTCGCTGAATCTTGGGCCAGCATCATCAATGGCAAGAGCGGGATTGGGCCCATAGAGCGATTTGATGTCTCCGAATTTTCGACTCGGATAGGGGGCGCAATCAAAGGATTTGACGTCACCCGGTATATTCACGAAAAGGAGGCCAAGAAAATGGACTCTTTCATTCACTATGGAATGGCGGCCGGGATTCAGGCGTTTGAGGATTCGGGGCTTGAAGTGACGGAAGAAAACGCCGGGCGCGTCGGTGTTGTCATTGGTGCGGGCATTGGAGGTATTTTCGGCATCGAACAAGGCCACAATGCCTTTCTTAAGGGCGGTCCTCGAAAAATATCCCCATTCTTTGTGCCAAGCAATATCATCAACATGATTTCCGGTAATCTTTCCATCAAGTATGGTCTGAAAGGCCCGAATTATGCCATCGTGACTGCCTGTGCCACCGGAACCCACTGCATAGGGGATGCTTACCGTACAATTCAGTTTGGCGATGCTGATGTCATGTTTGCCGGTGGCGCAGAAATGGCGACGGCTCCCAGTTCTTTAGGGGGGTTTGCATCGGCGCGTGCCCTGTCGCGCAGAAACGACGAACCAACCAAAGCAAGCCGTCCTTGGGATCGGGATCGTGATGGATTCGTGCTAAGTGACGGTGCAGGGGTGCTGGTTTTGGAGGAATTGGAACATGCCAAACGGCGTGGTGCAAGGATTTATGCTGAAGTCATTGGTTATGGAATGAGCAGTGATGCCTATCACATGACTTCTCCTAGGGAAGATGGTGAAGGTGCTGCACGGTGTATGTTAAACGCATTGAATAATGCTTCTTTGAGGCCGGATCAAATCGATTACATCAATGCCCACGGCACCTCGACCCCGGCGGGGGATATTGCTGAAACCTTAGCTGTCAAGGCTGTTTTGGGTGATTCGGCCAAAAGCGTTGCGGTTAGTTCAACCAAGTCCATGACCGGTCACATGTTGGGGGCTGCAGGCGGGATTGAAGCTGTTTTCTCGACGTTGGCATTGCGCGATCAAATCATACCGCCCACGATCAACTTGGATAATCCTGATGATGGATGTGATTTGGATTATGTGCCGCACACGGCGAGGCAAGCCAAGTTGAACATAGTCATGTCCAATTCATTTGGCTTCGGTGGAACCAACGGCACTCTCATTTTTAAGCAGTTTAGCTGAGGTGGTTCCGTTGCAGTTAAGCGATGCTTACGTTGTGCGATGCTAGAAGTTCGCTAACTAAAACTTGACTTCAAGGTTTAGGGGGCGAATCATCTGCTTACTTCAAGCACCTTCGGCTGACAAAAACTGAATTCCCATGGTTGCACTATCGATAAGTTCCCAAAATTCGATCATTAATGGGGAAGTCACCTGTTGGTTGGATATTGCCGACCGAGGGTTGCTATATGGCGATGGTGTTTTCACAACTATGTCTGTAGAGGCAGGTGCGCCTCTTTTTTTGGGGAGGCATCTTGCTCGATTAAATTCCGATACCCTGCGTTTGAATATTCCTTATCCCGGTGATGCCATCTTGGGGGAAGAAGCGCGTCGAATCAGTTTGATCCATCCTATTAGCGTCTTGAAAATCATGTTGACCCGTGGGTCCGGCGGTCGGGGTTATCGGTGTCCTGAGCAATCCCAAGGAACCCGAATTCTCAGCATACACCCCAAGCCAGAATTTCCTTCATCAACCACCGAGGAGGGAATTACTGCGCGGTTTTGCGAAATCCGCCTTGGCATTAATCCGTGTTTGGCGGGTGTCAAGCATTTAAACCGTTTGGAACAAGTTCTTGCCCGTGCAGAATGGCATGATGAACACATACGCGAAGGCTTGATGTTGGACTGTGAAGGTTATTTGGTCGAAGGGGTCATGAGCAATGTTTTTTTGATCCAAGACGGTTTGTTGCGTACCCCGTTGCTTGACCGGTGTGGGGTTTCTGGCGTGCTGCGCGGTTTAGTTTTTGAGGCAGCCAAGGGGTTGGGGTTGGCGGTCGAAGAAGCACGAATCCTTCCTCGCGAGGTTTTTTGTGCGGATGAACTATTTATCACCAATTCCGTAATCGGCGTATGGCCGGTTTCACGCTTGGAAGGCAAGGCCATACCTGTTGGTGGGGTTGCTCAATTGTTGTCACAGAGCATCCGTAAAATGGCACTTGATGAAATGACAACTGAGTCAATTCAATGCTGAAACCTTGGCTCTTGGCGATTGCTGCCATTTGCTTCCTCGCCACATTAAGCAATTCGTGGGTGGATTATTGTTTACAGGTGGATTCCCCGTTGAACAATAAGGAGATAGTCACCTTTGAAATCACTAAGGGACAAAGCCTCAAGTCCATTGCCGATGGTTTGTATTCAAAAGGTTTAATCGAAAAGCCTATGTGGTTCAGGCTTCTGGCTTGGTCTGAAAATGCCACGGGCAAGTTAAAGTTTGGGGAATACGAAATTCCTGTGGCGACCACGCCTAGGCAATTGTTGACCCTATTTACGTCGGGCAAAGTGCGTCATTACAGTGTCACCATTGTCGAAGGTTGGACATTTAGGCAAATGGTCGATGCCTTGCAACGACAGCCTAAGCTTGTCCATCAGATTGATGGCAAAACGGCCAAGGAAATCATGGAGCTATTGGATGCTCCGGGCGAACTGGCGGAAGGACGATTTTTTCCTGACACTTATTTTTTCCCCAAAGGCACTGCCGACATCGACGTATTGAAACGGGCATACCGAAAAATGCAAACTGTTTTAGCTGACGAATGGCGGGAACGGGCGGAAGATTTGCAATTGCACAATCCTTATGAAGCCTTGATCTTGGCCTCAATCGTCGAGAAAGAAAGTGCATTGACGGAGGAGCGGACAAAAATTGCCGGCGTTTTCAGTCGCCGACTGGCAAAACGCATGTTATTGCAGACTGACCCCACGGTGATTTACGGCATGGGAGAGTCCTACATGGGGAATATCCGCAAGGATGATTTGCTTCGAGACACACCCTTCAACACTTATGTGCATTTGGGGTTGCCGCCCACGCCCATTTGTATGCCAGGAATTGGAGCTTTAAGGGCAGCCCTGCACCCTGATTCCGATGGCAGCCTTTATTTTGTGGCGCGTGGCGATGGGGGGCATGTTTTTTCCGAAAACTTGGCGGATCACAACAAAGCGGTTGACCAATACATAAAAAAAAGCAGGCATGAATAAAGCTCGTTTCATCACATTGGAAGGCGGGGAAGGGACGGGCAAGACCACCAACCTAGCTTTCATTAAAGAATGCCTTGAACGTCATGGTCAAAGGGTTATTGTCACCCGCGAGCCGGGGGGTACGCCAGTTGGTGAAAAAATACGTGCAATATTTTTAGGGGAGGGGGATGTTTCCCCTGAATCCGAACTATTACTCGTTTTTGCCGCCCGTGCCCAACATTTGCGCGATATAATCGAGCCAGCGTTGGCATCGGGTGCTTGGGTGCTGTGCGACCGCTTCACCGATGCGAGTTATGCGTACCAAGGTGGTGGCCGTCAAGTGGATAACACATTGATACTTCTACTGGAGGAAATGGTGCAGAAGGGGCGCAAGCCCGATCTGACTATTTTGTTTGATGCCCCGGTTGAGGTCGGTATGGCAAGGGCAAAACGTCGCGGGGGTAGTGATCGCATGGAGACGGAAGACCTGAAATTTCACGAAAGGGTGCGCATGGCTTATTTACAGTTGGCCGAACAAAATCCCATGCGCATTAAAATCATCAATGCCTCACGACCTCTGGACGAGGTTCAGGCAAGCATTGCCTACTATTTAACATCATTGTTCGAGTCATGAGTTTAATTGACGACATGAATTGGCTGGCTCCACAATGGCATAGCTTAAGTGCTTATGTGAATTCAGGACGAGTGCCGCAAGCCTTGTTGATGGTGGGGAGGGAAGGTGTTGGCAAGTCAGCATTGGCGGAAACCTTCAGTAAGCGCTTATTATGCAGGTCTCCGCAAGAATTTGCCTGCAGCGAGTGCGTGAGTTGCCGGCTTTTCGAGGCAAAGACGCATCCCGATTTTCTTCGCATCGAACCGGAAGAGCCGGGAAAAGCCATCCCGGTGGAAGCCATCCGTGGTTTAAAAGCCAATTTGGCGCTAAAGCCGCAATATAGCGGGAGGCGTGTGGTATTGATCAGTCCGGCTCACCATATGAATGTGTCCTCTGCCAACAGCCTGTTAAAAACGTTGGAGGAGCCGGACGAGCATACAAGCTTGTTATTGCTCACCGATTCCCCCGAGTCTCTGCCAGCGACCATTCTAAGCCGTTGCCAGCGCATGGACATACCCGTGCCAGAGCGTGATCTGGCTCTTGCATGGCTTGCCAAGCAAGGGCTTGCAGAGAATGGCCCAGTGCTACTTGCCTTGGCGCGAGGCACGCCTATCAGGGCGTTGAGCTTGGCGAATGATGGTATGATTGAAAAGCGGGAAGAGTTTTTTACTGCATGGGTCGGTTTGACTCAACGCGGAGAGCCAGCCACTGTGGCGGAGAAGTGGTCCAAATTTACTTGTGAGACGCTAGTTGAATGGATGATTTCATGGACGATGGATTTAATCCGCTTGAAGTCCGCGCCCCAAAACCGGGCGCTAGACAATCCTGATTTGGCGGAGCGTTTGTTGCACCCAGCGAAGACTTTAAATTTAAGGTGTTTGTTTGACTATCTGGACCGGCTGAATGCCGGAAGGAAAATGTTGTCTGGCCAAATCAACAGGCAACTCCTGCTAGAGGAAATGTTGATCTTATGGCTGCGAAGCCAATGTAGGGTGAAAACTTAAGTTGTCCCAATGAGCGAAGACCAAACCGAAGCCCGAGGGGGCATTCTATCTCTAACAATCCGCGACAAGAACGCTTTGTACGCGGCTTATATGCCTTTTGTGCAAAATGGCGGTTTGTTCATTCCCACCAACAAGTCTTATTTGTTGGGGGATGATATTTTCATCTTGCTCAATCTGATGGATGAGCCAGAGCGTATACCGGTGGCGGGTAAAGTTATCTGGGTGACGCCACGCAATTCCGAAGGCTATCGTTCGACGGGCATAGGGGTTCAGTTTAGCGACAAGGACAATGGCGCAACTCGCAACCGCATTGAAAACTATCTTGCTGGTGCATTGGAATCGGAACGCCCGACCCATACCATGTAAAACCGGGTCATTTTGATTTCAAGCGTCAAGCTGGAAATTTGCTGGTTTGCGAGGCTTGCCTTGCCAACACATACCCGACTGATTCAGCATGGCAAGCCATGCAACCCTTAGCCGGTTCCACATTATTACCTATTCAATCTCTGTGAAATCATGTTAATTGACTCCCACTGCCATTTAGACCGCCTTGACCTTAAACCTTACGACGGCGATTTCAGCCGCTTTGTGTCCGAAACACTCGCCACGGGCATCGATCACATGCTTTGCGTGTCCATTACGATGGAGAAATGGACGCCTATGATGGAGTTAATTGACGGGTTCGGCAACATTTCTGCCTCGGTGGGAGTTCACCCGAACGAACAGGATTGTCATGAACCGACGGTGGAGGAATTGATGGGGCGAGCCACGCATCCCAAAATCGTCGCCATCGGTGAGACCGGCTTGGACTATTTTCGCAGTGAAGGCGATTTGTCTTGGCAGCACAATCGTTTCCGCGCCCACATCCGTGCTGCCAAGCAGTTAGGCAAACCTTTGATTATTCATACCCGCGATGCCAAGGAAGACACTTTGCGAATCCTTCGGGAGGAGGGGGCGGAAGAAGTGGGCGGCGTGTTGCATTGCTTCACGGAAGACTGGGAGACTGCCCGGCAAGCCTTGGATTTGAATTTTTACATTTCCTTCTCCGGCATTGTCACCTTTAAAAATGCCACGCAAATCCAAGATGCGGCGCAAAAAGTGCCTGATGATCGATATTTGATTGAAACCGACTCGCCCTATCTTGCCCCGATCCCGCATCGTGGCAAACCCAATTATCCCCATCATGTCCGCCATGTCGCCCAATTCGTGGCCGATTTGCGGGGCATTCCAGTGGCAAAAGTTGCCGAACAAAGCTCGAAAAACTATTGGGCCTTGTTTGGGGGGCTGGGCAATGCCTAAAGCCACAGACAAAATGTCAATGCATTGGCATTGCATCCAGTTGACTCGGCAGGAATACGAGTCGGGTGAAGTGGAGATTATCCGGGGTTCCTTTCGCGCTGCTTATTTGTCTAGTAATGGTCCGGTGGGGATGGCCTTGTTTGGATTATGGAGTGATGACAAGCTGCATTATTGGGTTTACGCCACCCCTGCAACCGAACGCTACTTCCGGCCTATTCTGAATGCGTATTCCGCCAAACCGGAAGACCCTCCACGCAATCGGGAACTTGAATACCTCTGCGGGGATGAGCAAGGCGGTTCGGTGTTGGTGTGCTGAGACGTTTTGTCATCGTGTTCGCCGGTTCTGCACCGCTTGATTTTGGTCAAGCCACACCTTACCCTATCCTCCAAAACTTCAAAATAATTTCGCTGTTTTTTTAACCAAGGCTTCGGCAATGAAGTGCTTGTGGTGCTCGTTTTTTTTCCTATGTGGTGTTGCCTTATTTGCTGACTGTAAGCCTAAGTGCGGGGAAACCGCTCGCACTGTTCGGAGGGGAGGGGAGGCGTAAGCCTTCCCTACCCCTATCGAGAAGGACGGAGACCGTGGGAGCGATCAAAAAGTCCCAGTGATTAACCGCAGCCAGTCATATCAGTTACGCTTCTTGCTGGAAATCTTAAACAGCACGGGCAGGGCCAAACCAAACAGAGCCAACGTGGCGGGTTCTGGGATGCCTTGAATCTGATACAGCGTGGTGACGCCGGCGGAACCATTGGCAGTGTCGGCCTCGTTGGAAACGACCAAAAAAGTGCCTTGGGCATTAGTGAAGGTGGTTAATCCTTCCGGGCCAAGGTCGCCAGCATGGCTTAACATGGTGAGAAATTGTGGGCTAGTGGGGAGCGTAATGTCCCACACCATGACGCTGCTGGTGCGTTCCAGCCCAAGAAAAAGCAATTGACGATCCAACAGCTTGAGCATGGTCAAGCCCTCTGGTTCGGGTCCCTTATTATCGCTACGTAAGTCTTGCCAAAGTGTGGGGTATTGGTTGTAGATGATTTGTTCGATCTGGTCGCCGGAATCGAACACGATGCCGCCGTCGGTGTCGCGGATCGTGAACGAGCGGGCGCCGAAGACGTGGATTTGGTCAAAATCACCATCACCGTCGGTGTCGCCAGTGGCGTTGGTGACGGTCAGTCTGCTCAATTTGTCATTATTGGTTTTTTGGTCGGGATCGGATAATACGCCCGGGTCCAACCCATAGGCGGGATTGCCTATACGAATCTCTTCATTCAAGCCGGTGTACGCACGAGCATCACCCTCATTCGCCATGACGATATACTGTTGCCCGTTGCTTTCAAAGTGTGCGATTGCATCGGGTTGGTACATGCCGAACACCGGCCAGTTCTGGATATTGCCGTTGAGCGAGGAAGTCCCTGGGCCATCTTGGTCGGATGCATCCAATCCGTTGCCGGGCAAATTATGATTCTTCAGCCCCAACGGAATAATGCTATTGACCGTGGCAGAGGGAATATCGACGATTGCGACTGCGTTGTTTTCCTGTAGCGTCACGTAGGCTTTACTGCCGGTTTTGTCAATCGCGATGTATTCGGGTTCCAAATCCTGAGCCGCCGATGCATTAGGCCCATAAATGCGAATGCCTTGCGAGCGCAAGCTGGCCTCTTGACCGTTATAGGCCGAAAAGCTCGCCGTTTGCACGGAATAATTGGACGTGTCGATGATGCTGACCGAACCCACCGGATCGACCGAATCGATTTGGTTATAAGAATTTGGCTCACCCTCATTGGCGACTAACGCCCTGCTGCCATCGGGGGTGAAGAACACGGAATCGGGTAATGCGCCGACAGTCACCGAATTAAGCAGACTTTGGCTGGTGGTGTCATAAAAACGCACACTGCCGGCATCGGTTTTGACGGGCGCTGCCAAGGCCACGGCGGCCTTGCCATTACTGATTGCCACGCTATTGGGAGTGCCGACACTGGACAATTCAATGGAACTGCTCAGGGACTTGGCAGTAGGGTCGAGAATGTCCACACCCGTGCCACCGATGACCCAAATTTTGTCGGTGGCTGCATCATAAGCGGCAATTTCAGAACCCCGGCTTGGAGTGTTCAAGGTGTGGGTATAAGACCAATAATGGTTGAAAGTGAAACTCGCTGCATGAGTAGAACTTGCAGCCAAGGCAAGGGCTATCCCTATTCCAATGTGAGAACTTTTCATAGCTTGCTCCGAAGTCATTAAATGCGCCGGCGATTTACGCCGGGACCAACACCTTAGTATAACCCGCTACTATGACAGTTTATTGACATGAATACGATGATCCTGCAAGGCAGCAAAACCGTCCTTAGGGAAGGATTGGCAGGAAGATGAAGCCGTGAAAGACCACAAGAGGCAAGCATGAAGGCAGTGCTGACAGAGTGTCCAATGGTCGGGCAAGCAGGGGGTCGCAATGGGTCAATGCGGTTGAATTAAGCGGTAGGTCGGCATTCCGATGCCGACAGAATAAAATGAGTTTTCGTTTGGCGGCAAAGAATTGCCGCCTTACCCGTAAGCGTGTTCGGTCTTAATTCAATAGTATTGTCGCCTAGGGTAAGCGCGAAGCTCCAAAGCAGTTAACAGCGCCACAATAATATTTTGCAAGAAACCACTTCCATTTCAGCGGCGTTGCCAATATAATACACAGGCTGAATAAATGACCTTAAGCAGGCGCGTAGCTCAGTTGGTTAGAGCACCACCTTGACATGGTGGGGGTCGTTGGTTCGAGTCCAATCGCGCCTACCAATACCCAAAGCATCGCATAGCGGTGCTTTTTTGTTAATGAAGATTTGAGCAGTTTGACCTTAAATGCCCGTAGTCACGCTTCCCGACGGTTCCAAGCGCGAATTTGACAGTGCTGTAACGCTGCGCCAAGTGGCCGAGTCTATTGGTGCGGGTTTGGCGCGTGCGGCTGTGGCCGGGAAAGTGGATGGTCGGCTAGTTGATCTCTCTTATACTATAGAGTCGGATGCGGCGGTGGCAATCGTGACGCCACGCGATAATGAAGGTGTTGAAGTCATTCGCCATTCCACTGCCCACTTGTTGGCGCAAGCGGTCAAGTCGCTTTATCCTAGCGCCCAAGTGACCATTGGCCCTGTGGTCGAAGACGGCTTTTATTATGATTTTGCTTTTGAGCGTCCTTTCACGCCAGATGATTTGCTGGCGATGGAAAAGAAAATGGAGGAGTTGTCGGCGCAGAACTTGGAAGTCAAGCGGAGTGAATTGGCTCGCGATGAAGCCATCCTCTTTTTTCGCGGTTTAGGCGAAGACTATAAAGCCGAGATCATCGAGTCAATCCCGCAAGGTGAGATTTTATCGCTGTATTCCCAAGGGGATTTCACCGATTTGTGTCGCGGCCCACATGTTCCCGACACTGGCAAGCTGAAAGCTTTCAAGCTGATGAAAATAGCCGGGTCTTACTGGCGTGGCGATTCCAGCAAGGAAATGCTGCAACGTATTTACGGCACGGCTTGGGCGGAAAAGAAGGACTTAAAAGATTATTTGCATCGGCTGGAAGAGGCTGAAAAGCGCGACCACCGCAAGATAGCCAAAACCCTAGGGCTATTTCATTTGCAGGAGGAAGCGCCAGGCATGGTGTTCTGGCATCCGGCGGGTTGGACCTTGTGGCAAACGGTCGAGCAATACATGCGTGAGGTGTTAGGCAATAACGGATACCAAGAAATTAAAACACCGCTGATTGTAGGCCGTAGCCTTTGGGAAAAATCAGGCCACTGGGAAAAATTCCAAGACCAGATGTTCACCACGGCTTCCGAGGAAAGGGATTTTGCCATCAAACCGATGAACTGTCCCTGTCACATACAGGTGTACAACCAAGGCTTGAAAAGTTACCGGGATTTGCCATTGCGCCTGGCCGAATTTGGTTCCTGCCACCGAAATGAATTGTCGGGCGTATTGCACGGGATTATGCGGGTGCGAGGTTTCACCCAAGACGATGCGCATATTTTTTGTACGGAAGAACAAATTCAAGCGGAAGTTTCTGAATTTATTGATTTGCTGCATAAGATTTATGCCGATTTCGGTTTTCATGAGGTGCTGGTCAAGCTATCGACCCGCCCGGTGAAACGTGTCGGTTCAGATGAAGTCTGGGACAAGGCCGAGGCGGCCTTGGAGCAGGCACTTAACAGCAAGGGTTTGGCTTTTGATTTGCAGCCCGGCGAAGGGGCGTTTTACGGGCCAAAGATAGAATTTTCACTCAAGGATTGTTTGAATCGGGTTTGGCAATGTGGCACCATCCAAGTGGATTTTTCCATGCCGGAAAGGTTGGGCGCAGTCTATGTGGCCGAAAGCGGTGCGAAGCTGACTCCCGTGATGTTGCATCGGGCAATATTGGGTTCCATGGAACGCTTCATCGGAATTCTGATTGAGCATTTTGCGGGGTATTTTCCACTTTGGCTTGCCCCTACCCAGGTTGTTGTGCTTAACATCACTGATAGGCAAGCCGAGTATGCCCAGTCAATCGCTAAAGAATTGAGTGCAAAAGGCTTGAGGGTAAAGACTGACTTGAGAAATGAGAAAATTGGCTTTAAAATCCGTGAGCATTCGATGCACCGGGTGCCTTACCTTCTCATTGTCGGCGACAAGGAGGTTGATGCGCAAACCGTGACATTGCGCACACAGAACGGCAACGATCTCGGCAGTTTTTCGCTGCATGAAGTCGAACAAAGGCTCGTCGATGAAGTAGCTAGACGGGTTGCCAATGCATAATTCTTTTTTGGAGGAATAGGGTATCACTGCAAACGATAGAAAAGAGCCGCGTCTGAACGACGAGATCAACTGGCCACAAGTCAGGCTGATCGGAGCGGAAGGTCAGCAGTTAGGCATAGTTTCCAGTCGCGAAGCGAAGCAAATTGCCTTCGAATCAGAGTTGGATTTGGTGGAGATTTCACCCACAGCCGAACCGCCGGTTTGCCGGGTAATGGATTACGGCAAGTTTCGTTTCGAGCAGAGCAAAAAGATTCAGGCTGCAAAGAAGAAGCAAAAGCTGATCCACATCAAGGAGGTCAAGTTCCGTCCAGGCACCGATGAGGGCGACTATCAAATCAAGTTGCGTAATTTAATTCGGTTTTTGGTGGATGGGGACAAGGCTAAGGTGACAGTTCGCTTTCGAGGTCGTGAATTGTCCCATCGAGAATTAGGCATGGATCTGTTAAAACGCATTGAAACCGACTTGCAGGAGCATGCCCTCGTTGAACAGTTTCCCAAATTGGAAGGGAAACAATTAAGCATGACGCTTGCGCCGAAGAAGAAGAAATCTTAAATTCACTGGAGTAGTAACAATGCCAAAGATGAAAACCAATCGCGGCGCGGCGAAAAGATTCCGCAAGACCGCAGGTGGCTTCAAGTGCAATTCATCGCACCGCCGCCATATTTTGACTAAGAAAAGCACTAAGCGGAAGCGTCATCTGCGCAGTCCGGGCATGATCCATGCCTCGGATGTCAAAAGCGCAAAGCAGATGATGCCTTACGCCTAAGTTGTCGAGTCCAAGTAACACTAAAGGGGATAATCCATGCCCAGAGTAAAACGTGGCGTAACCGCCCACGCTAGGCACAAAAAAATACTCAAGCTGGCCAAGGGCTATTACGGCGCCCGCAGCCGCGTGTACAGAGTAGCCAAACAAGCCGTCATCAAAGCAGGCCAGTACGCATACCGTGACCGTAGACAGAGGAAGCGTCAGTTCCGTGCCTTGTGGATAGCTCGTATTAACGCAGCAGCGCGTGAGAGTGGCATGTCTTACAGCCGTTTCATGGATGCGCTGAAGAAGGCGTCCATTGACTTGGATCGTAAGGTACTGGCCGACATGGCAGTGTACGACAAGGAAGGCTTTGCCGAACTGGTTAAGCAAGTCAAGCCTGCCTAAGCACACTATTCCAAGAAGGGGGATTCCTCTGCGAATCTCCCCTTGAGTTTCTTGATGATTTCCTCATGCAATTCTTCAGACTAGCAAGGTGGGCGTAATGGATGACATTCTGCAACAATCCTTACAGCAACTGACCGAGATACAGTCACTAGCCGAACTTGATCTGTTACGGGTGCATTACCTTGGGAAGAAAGGTGTCTTCACCGAACGGATGAAAGAATTAGGCAAGTTGCCCCCGGAACAACGTCGTGAGGCGGGTCAAGCCGTCAATCTAGTGCGTGACAATTTTCAGGCTGCTTTGGAAGAAAAGAAGCTTGAACTCGAATCCAAGGCACTGGATGCTCGTTTGGCAAGTGAAGCGATTGATGTCAGCTTGCCGGGTCGAGGCTACGGTGGAGGCGGGTTGCATCCCGTGACTTTGACTCTGCGCCGCATTGCCAGATTGTTTGAGAATGTGGGTTTTGTCGTTGTCGAAGGGCCAGAAATCGAAGACGATTACCACAATTTCGAAGCGCTGAATATCCCCGCTTCACATCCGGCCCGTGCCATGCACGATACCTTCTACTTTGACGAACATACTTTGCTGCGAACCCATACCTCGCCAGTGCAGGTGCGGGTCATGGAAACTGGCAAGCCGCCGTTGCGCATCATTGCGCCGGGGCGGGTGTATCGTTGCGACTCCGATTTGACCCACACCCCCATGTTTCATCAAGTGGAAGGGTTTTTGGTTGACGAGTCGGTCAGTTTCGCCGATTTGAAGGGCATTCTGTACGAGTTTCTGCGCTTGTTTTTCGAAAAGGATATTCAGGTACGCTTCCGCCCGTCATATTTCCCATTCACCGAACCATCTGCCGAAGTGGACATAGAATGTGTCATCTGCGGTGGTCTGGGTTGTCGTGTTTGTAAACAAAGCGGTTGGCTTGAAGTCATGGGTTGCGGCATGATTCATCCTCAGGTATTTGAATATGTGGGCATAGACCCGGAAAGTTGGTCAGGTTTTGCTTTTGGCATGGGTGTCGAACGGTTAGCCATGCTACGTTATGGAATCAATGATTTGCGCATGTTCTTTGAGAACGATCTCAGGTTCCTGCATCAATTCAGAGCATCTTAATCCACCCTATTGAATGAAAGGTAGTCCATGCGCTTTAGCGAGGCTTGGTTAAGAGAATATGTGAATCCGCCGCTTTCGACCGACCAGTTGGTTGCCCAATTGACCATGGCCGGCTTGGAAGTCGATGGTGTCGAACCCGCCGCTGGTGAATTCAGTGGCGTGGTCGTGGGTGAGGTATTGGCGCTGTCGCCGCATCCACAAGCCTACCGTTTGCGCGTATGCCAAGTTGCTGCTGGAGGTTCCGACCCTCTGACTATTGTTTGTGGAGCGCCCAATGTTGCAGTAGGCATGAAAGCACCTTTAGCGATTGAAGGCGGGATATTGCCCGGTGGAATGAAAATTACCCGATCCGCATTACGAGGCATTGAGTCTTTTGGAATGCTCTGTTCTGCAAAGGAACTAGGCTTGGAAGAAAATCAAGGCGGATTGATGGCGTTGCCCGAAGATGCTCCAGTCGGTGCCGATTTTCGCGAATATCTGCAACTGAACGATGTATCGATTGAAGTCGATTTGACCCCTAACCGTGCCGATTGCTTGAGTGTTGAAGGAATAGCCCGTGAAGTGGCTTTGCTGAACGGCATAGACGCCAATTCTCAAGTTGTCACCGATAATCCAGTCACTTGTAATGACATATTCCCGGTGATTGTGGACGCTCCCGAAGACTGCCCAAGATACTTAGGCCGCTTGATAAGGAATGTGGATCGATCAGCCAAAACCCCGTTATGGATGATTGAGCGCTTGCGACGGTCTGGTTTGCGATCCTTGGGTCCGCTGGTGGATGTCACCAATTATGTATTGCTGGAACTTGGTCAACCATTACATGCTTTTGATGCCGCAAAGCTTCAAGCTGGCATACGCGTTCGCCATGGTGTCGCTGGCGAAAGGCTGAAGCTGTTGAATGGACAAGAAATCACCCTCTCCGATGATGTGTTGGTGATAGCCGACGAAAAATGTCCTCTGGCTTTGGCTGGCGTGATGGGTGGGGCTGAGTCAGCGGTTGATGATGCGACGACTGACATCTTTTTAGAATGTGCCTTTTTCGCACCCACAGCTATCATGGGCAAGGCACGCCGCTATGGTTTGAGCACCGATTCTTCCCATCGCTTTGAACGCGGTGTCGATCCCCAACTGCAACACCGGGCCATTGAACGGGCGACCCAACTAATCACCGAAATAACGGGAGGTTTGGTCGGCCCAATCGTCGAGGCAGTGGCGGAAGCCCATCTGCCCACCCGCAACCCGATTGTATTGAGGGAGTCACGTGTCGAAAAATTACTGGGTTTGAGCATCCCCCGAGACCAATTGACTTCCCTGTTGACCCGCCTTGGCCTAGAAGTTGAGTTGCTGCCAGAAGCTTGGCGAGTGACGCCGCCGGGTTTTCGTTTCGATATTGCCATTGAGTCCGATCTGATTGAAGAAATTGGTCGAGTCTATGGTTACAATAACATTCCCAAGCGCAACCCAGCCACACACATGGAATTGCAGCCGGTTTCCGAAGCCGCTTTGGACATAGAGCGGGTCAAAGACTTGCTGGTGGATCGCGGTTATCAAGAAGCGATTACTTATAGTTTTGTCGAACCTGGCATGCTCGCAAAGATTGAGCCTGAACTGGAATCCATTGCCTTGAAAAACCCGATTTCCTCCGATATGGCGGTCATGCGGACGGGGCTTTGGTGTGGCTTATTGGACGCTGCCTTGAAAAATCTTAATCGCCAGCAGTCCCGTGTCCGACTATTTGAGGCGGGCTTGCGCTTCACTCGCGTAGAAGGCAAAATTATTCAACAGAAATCATTGGCTGGCTTGGCTTTGGGTTCTGCTCATGAAGAACAATGGGGGGAGAAGTCGCGAGGCATTGACTTTTTCGATGTCAAATCCGATTTGGAAGCAATCCTACGCCTCGCCTCTCATGAGATGAAAGTTAGCTTTGTTAATGGCAAACATCCCGCCCTACATCCCGGTCAATCTGCCGAGTTAATCTTGGACGGTGAGCGATTGGGATGGCTGGGTATGCTGCATCCTAAAGTGGAAAAGGAACTCGGCTTTGAAACCCGGGTGTTCTTGTTTGAGTTGGATCAAGACAAACTGTTGAAGCGCACCATACCCGTTTTCAAATCCTTGTCGAAATTCCCGCAAGTAAGGCGCGATATTGCCATTATCGTTGAGGAACCAGTGACCGCCATGTCCCTGACTCAATGTATCGAAACCCTTTCGCCATTAATACGCCAAGTACGGGTGTTTGACGTTTACCAAGGTACTGGCATTGAAACTGGCAAAAAAAGTGTCGCTCTTGGATTGATCCTCCAAGACCACGAGGAAACCCTGATAGACGTAAAAGTTGACGGGGTAATCGCCGAAGTGCTGGCGCGGTTGGCACAAGATTTTAACGCAAAGTTGAGGGAGTGAAGATGGCCTTAACCAAAGCAGAATTGGTGGAAACATTGCTTCAGGAAACCGAACTGAACAAGCGAGACGCAAAAGAGCTTGTCGATCAGTTTTTTGAAGAAGTCAAATCGGCGCTAGAATCAGGACGCGCTGTAAAGTTGTCTGGGTTTGGCAATTTTGATTTACGTGACAAAAAGCAACGACCGGGACGAAACCCGAAAACCGGTGAGGAAATACCCATTACTGCTAGGCGGGTGGTAACCTTCAAGCCAGGGCAAAAGCTCAAAGCCAAAGTCGAGGATTTTTCGGATTCTCAACAGGCGTAGGCTGGTTTGCCCTATGTGTAAGGCTTGCTTTAGGATTAAAGTATGCCTTACATATCAGCGACTTTTCTGGGAGGGTATACGGATTACCCTCCCGTGGGTTATCATCGAACTTCTAGGCTTATCCAAAATCTAGCCTGTCACATAAACTGGCGCAGACGAACCCGTCTCGTGCCTATCCTTTTCCATTTTCAGGAGTCGTCGTCATGAAAACATTTTCAATTCAAGAGGCTTTATTGGCGGGATGGACTGCTTTTAAGGCTCGGGGGCTTTTTTTAGTCGGCATAATATTAGTTGTGGGGATTTTAACGGGTGTCCCCCAATGGGGAGTTCAGCAAATTCAAACTAATTGGGTTGCCATAAGCTTAGGTTTAGCTGTATTGGCTTTCGAATATTTCTTATATGCCGGTGTGATTAAAATTATGTTGGCCGTCACCGACGGCAAAGAGACTCGCTTTGGCGATTTGTTTTCTTGCGGTGATGTTTTTGTTCCCTATCTGTTGGGAGCGATACTTTATGGACTGATCGTTGCACTAGGCGCCGTCCTCTTGATTGTTCCCGGTCTCATAGCCATGGTTATGTTTCTGTTTTACGGTTTTTTCATTATTGATAAAAAAGTAGGCCCAGTGGAGTCCCTCAAGGCCAGTGCAGCCCTCACTAAAGGCGTTCGCTGGAAATTATTCGGATTCACGCTAGTATTGGCCCTCATCAATATAGTAGGCGCGTTACTCTTCATAGTGGGTTTGCTCGTCTCAATCCCTGTGAGTTGGATAGCGTTGGCCTATGTTTACCGTAAATTGTTACCGCAGACTCAATTTGTCTGAGATTAGGTTCATCACATTATGATTCAAGCAGGTATTGTTGGTGGTACGGGCTACACCGGTGTGGAGTTGCTGCGCATTCTCGCGGTGCATCCTGAAGTTCACATCCATACGGTCACTTCACGCGCCGATGCGGGCAAGCGAGTGGATGACATGTACCCCAATCTCCGTGGTTTTGTCAGTGCGGTGTTTGACGAACCCTCAGTGAAGTCATTGAGTGCTTGTGATGTGGTTTTTTTTGCCACACCCAATGGAACTGCCATGCGCATGGCAGAGGCTTTGCTGGAGCGGGAAGTGAAAATTGTCGATTTGGCTGCCGACTTCCGTTTGTCCGATCCTAGCGTTTGGGAACATTGGTATGGCGAATCTCATGTCTGCCCTGATTTGTTGCACGAGGCGGTTTACGGACTGCCGGAAGTCAACCGTGAACGCATACGCACGGCACGGCTGATTGCCAATCCGGGGTGTTACCCGACAGCGGTGCAATTGGGCTTGTTGCCCTTAGTCGAGCGTAAGTGTGTACATCTTGATGGAATGATTGCCGATGCGAAATCCGGCGTAAGCGGTGCGGGTCGCAAGGCTGAAATCCCCATGCTGATGAGCGAAGCGGGCGAAAGCTTCAAGGCTTATGGGGTTAAAGGCCACCGCCATCTGCCGGAGATTCGCCAAGGCTTGGAGCAGGCTTGCGGAGAGCCTGTCGGGCTAACCTTCGTCGCCCATTTATTGCCGATGATACGTGGCATACATGCGACGATGTATGCCCGATTGGCTGGCGATAAAACCGTCAATTTGCAAAGCGTGTTTGAAGACTATTACCGACACGAGCCTTTTGTCGATGTGTTGCCCGCCGGTTCCCATCCTGATACCCGCAACGTCAAAGGCTCCAACCGTTGTCAAATCGCCGTACACCGCCCACAAGACGGTGACACCGTGGTGGTTTTGTCGGTCATCGACAATTTGGTCAAGGGTGCGGCGGGTCAGGCTGTGCAGAATATGAATTTGATGTTTGGTTTGGAAGAGACCTTGGGGCTTAGGGCGATAGGATTGTATCCTTAAGGCCCATTCCGCCAAATGCGATAATCTCAGGCATTTAATCAGTCAGCTTAGTATCGGCAAGGGCTTTGCCTCTTACTTTGTGGCTTA
>CAIYXP010000210.1 GCA_903930145.1 uncultured Methylococcaceae bacterium | reverse complement strand
GGTATCAGGCGGCATAAGCATGAAGACCGCTGTACTCTTTGTCTGCTTTTATTGGTTATGCTTTTCTTGTTTTTGTGACAGTAATTCGTTTCTGGGTAAATCATTTTCGTGGACTCCAATCAGATGGCTAGGCAATATGAGTTATTCTTATTATCTAATCCATGGGTTGACTCTTAAAATTGTATTCAAAATACTGGCCTTGGTACTGATTCCCGCAAAATATAATAGTCAAACTTTTTTTTGGCTGATGATGCCGATCATGTTTTTGATTACCCTGCCACCTGCCACAGCACTATTTTTACTGATTGAGCGACCATTTTCCCTAGTTTCAAAGCGCAAGGCGGACGGGGCGATTGCATAGATGGGCAATCAATTTCCATGGAATTCTCCGCCAGACGGTGGGTTGAAGGTCAGTGACGGTCATGACATTGTCTACCGTGCCTGACGGCATTTTTCCTCTGCTAATTTAATGGACACTGAAAGACTGATAACCTCAATAGAATCCGGTGAAGACGAAGCCGTAGACCGTGCCATCAGGCCCAAACGCTTGAAGGATTACATCGGCCAAAAAGCCATGCGCGAGCAAATGGGCATTTTCATCAAGGCTGCCCGTGGTCGCAGCGAACCACTGGATCATGTGCTAATCTTCGGTCCACCGGGCTTGGGCAAGACCACCTTGGCGCATATCATCGCCAATGAAATGGGGGTGAGCATCCGCCAAACTTCCGGGCCTGTGATCGAAAAAGCCGGCGACCTCGCCGCCATCCTGACCAACTTGGAAAAGGGCGATGTGCTGTTCATCGACGAAATCCACCGCCTCAGCCCGGTCGTGGAGGAAATTCTTTATCCGGCGATGGAAGATTATCAGATCGACATTATGATCGGCGAAGGGCCGGCGGCGCGTTCCATCAAACTCGATCTCGCTTCTTTCACGCTGGTTGGCGCGACCACTCGTGCGGGTTTATTGACTTCACCCTTGCGTGACCGCTTTGGCATTGTCCACCGCTTGGAGTTTTACACGATTGATGAACTGTGCCAAATCGTCAACCGCTCGGCCCGTTTGTTAAACATGAGTATGAGCGCAGAAGGGGCTAGGGAAATTGCCCGTCGTTCACGCGGGACGCCACGCATTGCCAATCGGCTGTTGCGCCGGGTTCGCGACTTCGCCCAAGTCATGGGTGACGGCTCGGTGACGGAGGACATTGCCAACCAAGCTTTGGAAATGCTCAACATCGACCGCCACGGCTTCGATCAATTGGACCGCAAGCTCTTGTTGACGATGATTGAAAAATTCGGCGGTGGGCCGGTGGGCTTGGACAACATCGCCGCCGCCATCGGCGAAGACCGGGGGGCCATCGAAGACGTGTTGGAGCCTTATTTGATCCAGCAGGGTTTCATCATGCGCACCCCACGCGGGCGGGTGGCAACCAAAACCGCTTATTTGCATTTAGGCTTGGAGCCGCCTAAAGTTACCGGGGTGTATGAGGAGTTGTTTTGAAGTTCAGCGTTTTCAACATCTGATTCAGAATAGTTATTGCAAGCGAATTATGAATCAGAAATCAACGAGGAAAAATCGTTCGCCGTTAAAGAAACTCGATTTGGCGCGAAAAAGGATTGAACACCTTTTAAGAAAGGCATTGCTAAATGATGGTGAAATGGTTTACGAATTATATGAATACGAGTTGGAAGAGAACTATGATTATTGGATAGCCAGTATGAAAAGGGATAATAATAATTTTATACTGACAGTGACCGAGCATAGCAACGATGTGGCGATGGCACTGGTTGACAAAGACGATGGTTTATTTGTCAATGAAGAGGCTAGGGATAAGCTTAAAGAGTTATGGCTAGATCAATACACCAATAATATAGAGAAATTGATTCCACTTTGGGCTATAGAATTGACGGCTGGATCAATTCCGTTGATGGGTGTAAACTTTGTAGATGATTTACTGATTTCATAATATAACTTTATCATCATGTGGATTGAAAAATGAAGACAACAGGCATTACCTGTGAAGCCCTTTCATTGCCCATGGAAGAAATTGACAAACAGTGGGTAGATGTAGCACAAAAGCGATTGAGGGAATTACGTTCTGGTGAAGTAAATGCTGTTTCGGGTGAGGAAGTGTTCAAAAGGATATGGGATCAATTTGCTAGATCATTTCATCCAAAACAGATATAGTTAAAAGGCTAGTTGTGCATAGGCTTATGTGAGGATTTCTATGCGAATTGATCGACTTAGCATTACCAATTTCTGTTGTTTTGAGCAACGCGAATTTGAATTCCACCCGGGGTTTAATTTAGTTGTGGGGGTTAATGGTTCTGGAAAATCCACTCTTTTTAAAGCCTTGTCTATTTCACTAGGGACTTGGTTTCTTGGCTTCAAAAATAAATTGGACAAGCGAAGCATAGAAGCGGGTGAGCCTCGTTTGGCAATATTGCTGGCGGACGGTTCTTGGACATTAGATGGGACACAGCGGATGGATGGTCGTGTGAGGAAATCAGGATACGATGGCAAAATACGACTTGCTGAACAATATCCTGTAGAGATTTCGACCACAGGCACAATAATAGGGTTGGCAGAACCAGTTTTGTGGACGCGATCCAAAGAGAGCGAAGATGGAAATACGCGCTATGGTAAAGCAAGCAATTTGATTAAGTATGCCCAAGAGCTAGACAGCTTAATGCGAAAGGGAGAAGCTGTTACTTTGCCACTTATCGCATGTTACGGTCCAATGAGGCTATGGCAAGAACCTAGAAAGCTGATGGAAGAAAGCCGTATTACTGGGCCAGAGTCTCTTATCATTAATAAACATAATACACGACTTGAGGGCTACCGGTTTAGTGTCGATCCGCGTATATCAGTTCAAAAGTTAATCGCTTGGTTTGCACGGCAAGCTTGGATGACCTTTGAGCGTGCCGAGGAAACCCAAAGTTTCAAAGTTGTTCGCGAAGCTGTGCTTGGATGCATTGAGGGGGCGGAGCATTTATTTTTTGATCCTCAGCTTGGAGAACTCATGGTTTCCCTTAAAGGGCATGAAACGCAGCCCTTTGCTTATTTAAGCGATGGTCAACGCTGCATGTTGGCACTTGTTGCGGATATCGCGCAAAAAGCCGAGTGGCTAAATCCTCATCTGGGTGATAATTTTCTCAAGGAAACTCCTGGGGTCGTACTCATTGACGAGTTAGACCTGCACCTACACCCCAAGTGGCAGCGCCGTATAATAGAAGATTTACGCCGCACATTTCCGAAAATACAATTTATTGCCACTACGCATTCGCCTTTCTTGATTCAATCCCTGCGTGATGGCAAACTCATTCAACTCGATGGGGATACCGGCGAAGAATATTCAGATGCCAGCCTTGAGGATATAGCCGAAAATATCCAAGGCGTGGAAATGCCGCAAAAAAGTCTGCGATTCAGGCAAATGATGGAAGCTGCCGAGGCTTATTACAAACAATTGCATGAATGTGCTGATGAAAGCGACCCTCAAACCCAATCACTGAAGCAACGTTTGGACGAACTTTCAATTCCATTTAGCGATGATCCGGCTTTTGCCGCCTTTCTGAAATTTGAGCGTGATACTTTGGTCGCCAAGGAGGAAAAGGAAGGATGAGGCCGGTTGACAAAGGCCCGGATCAAGGCGTTTTCAATCCTTATCAAGATGCTCAACAGCCCTTGGTTAAGCAAATTGGGGAGTATTGCTCATACTGTGAGCGCTGGATAGCGAGTGCAATCCATGTTGAACATAAACGTCCTAAAAAGGACTATGACAATGAGAAACTTCTTTGGACTAATTTTCTGCTTTCTTGCTCGAATTGTAATTCTGGCAAGGGTTCTGGTAAATTGGAACTAATGGATTACTTGTGGCCGGACACGGATAATACCTTTCTGGCTTTTAGTTATGATTCAGAGGGGCGCATTTTAATTTCTTCTTCTTTGCCAGATAACTTAAAGGCGAAAGCGTATCGAACTTGGAAAATATTAGGCTTGAATTGTCATCCAGATGAATCTATTGCTGGGTTCGACGAACCAACTGACAAGGACAAACGATGGCTGCACCGAAGGCAAGCATGGCAAAAGGCTCTTCGTCAAAAACAGGGGCTTGCTGTATTGGACACAACTGAGCGACGAGATAGCATAGCTGAAACAGCCGCTGAACGGGGTATGTTTTCGGTCTGGATGACAGTATTCAACGATGATCCAGACATACGCAAGCGTTTAATCAAAAGATTTACAGGCACTGCTATTAATTGTTTTGATGAGGAAGGCAATCCAATTTCAAGGTTTGGTGGCCAATTGTAGGCTATGAAGTAATTTGAATGATATGTTATTATTAGAAATAGTATTGTTGTTAATTTTATTGGCTTGTTTTAGGTATCTCATAAAATTAATCTCAATCGCCGCCGCCTACAAGGCAAAGCTATTATGCTCCGGCGTATTCATTTCAAACCGTAGCCCGGAATCCATCATACAGGAAGATTTGTCAGTTGAGGACTTGAAATACTTTAAACCTATCACGGCCCAAGTGGATTTTGCTAACCAATTGGCTACTGCTAGTTTGTTCGGGTTTGGGCGACGGACAGCCGTTTATGACTCAGAATTGGGTTGCACCTTAGTTTATGAGAATCAGCCCAGTTTAACCCGCCCCCTCCCTAACCCTACCCTTTTGGGGGAGAGAGTTGTTCAAACTGTGACTGACCGATTGCCAAAAACAATCGTAGCAGAGCCTTATTTCGGCCTAGAAACTCGATTATTGCCCGATCGCCCTCGCCTTTTAGAGGAGGTTAAACTCACCGCCCTTGATCCCGTGTTAGATTGGGCTTTTACTGAACCCGACCCCAAGCATCAGCGTCGCACCCGAGCCGTGGTCATACTGCTTGATGGTCAAATTGTCGCGGAACGATACGCGGCTGGTTTTGACCAAGACATGCCCTTGCCCGGCTGGTCGATGGCAAAGAGCGTGGTCAATGCATTGGTCGGTATTCTTGTGGGGCAGGGTAAGTTGAATTTGGACGTGCCTGCGCCCGTACCGGAATGGCAAGGAGTGGGGGACCTCAGGCGTGAAATTACCTTAGGTCAATTGATGTGGATGACCAGTGGATTGGAATTCAACGAAAAATCCAGCAATCCGGTCTATGATTTGACTAAAATGCTACTTTCGACTCCCGATGCGGCAGCTTATGCAGCCAGCAAGCCGCTACGGGCGAAGCCGGGTTCAAGTTGGCGTTATGCCAGTGGAAACACTAACATTGTGTGCCGAATCATACGGGAAGCTTTGGGCGAGGAAGCTTATCGCCAGTTTCCCCGTCAGGCGCTGTTTGAACCGCTAAGCATGGAGAGTGCCTGGTTTGAAATGGACGCATCTGGCACATTGGTTGGGTCGTCTTTCCTGTATGCGACTGCACGGGACTGGGCAAAATTCGGGCAATTGTATTGTCAGGACGGTCTTTGGGAAGGAAAAAGAATTTTGCCGGAAGGGTGGGTGAATTATTCTACAGTCCCTTGCACCCCGGACCGCCGATATGGAGCGCATTTCTGGCTGGACATTCCGCAGAAAAAAAACGAACCCGATACGGCAAAACCCCTGCCAGCCGATGCTTTTCATGCGATGGGTTATGAAGGTCAATGTGTTAGTATCATACCTTCGCGAAAATTGGTTGTCGTTCGCTTGGGTCTTACCCGCAAAACCTCGGCTTGGCGACAAGACCATTTTTTAAACCTAATCCTCGATTGTCTATCCAGCCTAACTTAAATTTGCTTAGGCGCTAGCCGCTTGCTTTAAGGAGTTATCTATTTGGCAAATGCATTATGAAGATTTATTTGGAAATTTGCTGTTCCAAAGAAAATTGATTCTTCACGCATCGCCAGTGCAATAATAAGGAGATGCAGATTATTTTGCAAGCTAAACGCATAACCTAATCCCCATTCCTTTTGCAGCATTAGCCAAGTCGCCGTCGAATACTAGAAAACGGAAATCTAGGCCATCGGCAACTCGCCAGAGTGCTTCCGCAGCAGCAAGATGCACACTGTCATAACCCCGCAGCCGGTGTGCTTCGGCCAAATCGCCCGCCCGATGCATCAATTCTTGGGTGACACCGACAATCTCAAAACTTGGCCAGTCCCGTTCAAAATCCTCGTGCCACGATTGGAGACAGTCTCGGTATCCCGGTTGTTGGGCCTTGCGGGCAAATGCGGCACGGGTTTCGACATAGGCAATCAGATGGGTTACGCAAAGCTTCGCCTCTGCAACAGCCGCCCGAACCCGGTCGGAGCCTGTTTCGTCCGCATAGAGTTTGACCACGGCTGAAGTGTCGAGGTAAAGAATCATCCGCGCATTTCGCCGACGATTGCAGCGAGGCACTTTTCGTCCGGACCTATGCGAACCGGATTGACCGAACCCATCGGCTTGTTGCCGTTGCCGGGAGTGATCCATGGCAAAGTGCGCAATCGTGCAATAGATGCTTCCTCCAAAGTTTCCGGCGTGGCATCCGAAGACACGGAGACTAACCGCGCCAAAGGCTTGCCGCGCAACGTCACTAGCACTTCCTCGCCTAAAGCCGCCCGGCGCAGATATTCGGACAGATGGGCTTTAAGTTCGCGAACATTGGTTTCCATGCAATCACCTTTCGTAGTCATTTTGTTCTAATTGTAGTCACATTGCTATCGTCAATAAACAGATTTCTATCGCCACCACCGCAAGTTCCTACCGCCCCAGATAAACCGCTTAGGCCAAATCCAAGCAATAATCCTCAAAAAATCCGCCATTTTCACGTCCTCACCCCTTGCATAGGTTAAAATGCTGTTCATTTCCGAGTTTTGCAATTCTAGGTGAACCAGCGTGTTTGAAATTATCTTTGCCGGCGGTTGGGTCATGTGGCCTATCATCGCGTGTTCGATTGTCGCGACGGCGATCATTGGTGAAAAGTTTTGGTCCTTGCGCAAGGAAAAGGTCATGCCCCGCCAATTGACGGTGCAAGTGTGGAACCTGTTTCGCAAAAACCAACTCGATGCCCCAAACATCCGCCAATTGCGTGAGAGTTCGCCGCTGGGGTCGGTGTTGGCGGCTGGCATTTTGAATTACCATCATGGTCGCGAGATCATGAAGGAAAGCATCGAACAGGCGGGCAGGGCGGCGGTTCATCAAATGGGCCGCTATTTGAACACCTTGGGCACTATCGCCTCCATCTCACCCTATTTGGGGTTGTTGGGTAGCGTACTAGGGATGATTAAAGTGTTTTCCACCTTTTCGGTCGGCGGTGGCATCGCCAATCCGATGCATCTGGCGGGTGGCATTTCGGAAATCTTGATTACCACGGCTTCGGGTTTGGCGATAGCGATTCCCAGTTTGATGTTCCACCGCTATTTTGAGAGCCGGGTGGATGAATTGGCTTTGCGTTTGGAAGAGGAAGCCTTGCTTTTGATTGAACGCCTGCATGGCGAACGCGAAGAACAACCATGAATTTCCGACCTCGCGCCAAAAGCAAGCCGGAACTGAACCTGATTCCGCTGATTGACGTATTGATTGTATTGCTGATTTTTCTCGTGTTGACGACTACATTCAGCCATGAAGCCGCGCTGCACATCCATTTGCCGGAAGCCAGCAATCACGAGGAAGACAAGGATAAGGGCATCGAGTTGGTGATTGATGCCGACGGACACTATATTGTGAATGGTCATATTGTTTTGAATAATGATGTGGATTCGATCAAGCAAGCCTTGTTGGAAGCGGCTGCGGGTAACCATGACCCTCTGGTGACCATCGATGCCGACAAATCCACCCGCCACCAGGCCGTGATTAGCGCCTTGGATGCGGCAGGGCAATTGGGGTTTGTGCATGTCACATTTGCCATCAAGGCGAAGGAATGAGGCTAAGATAATTGCCATGAAACTCTCAGACTGGTTGCAGCAACAATGGTATGAAACTAAGCCGCCTTTACCGTTGCTTCCGCTGTCTGTCCTATTTCGGGCAATCGTCGCCATCAGGCGCTTGGCTTATCGGCAGCAATGGAAACCATCAAACCATTTGCCAGTCCCTGTCATTGTGGTTGGCAACTTGACTGTCGGCGGTACGGGCAAGACACCCATGACGATATGGCTAACGGAATTTCTAAGCCGCTCAGGATATAAACCGGGAGTGGTCAGTCGGGGTTATGGGGGTCGCAAGCAGATTAAGCCGGTGGCGGTCAATGCCCATAGCGATCCTGCTGAGGTCGGCGACGAACCCGTGTTGATTGCGAAGCGGACGGGTTGCCCGGTCTATGTGTTTCCCCGCCGTGCCGAGGCCGGTCGGTTGCTGTTGGCGGAAACCGATTGCGACATCATCATCGCCGATGACGGATTGCAGCATTATGCCTTGGCGCGGGATGTGGAGATAGCCGTGGTCGATGGTGAGCGTCGCTTTGGCAATGGGGAATGCCTACCCGCCGGGCCTTTGCGCGAACCCGTGGAACGCTTGGCCGAGGTTGACTTTGTGGTTTGTCGTGGAGCGGCTTTAGCCAATGAATTTCCACTGACCTTAAGCTTTGGCGAGGCAATCAATTTGACTGATCCAAGCCAGACTAAACCCTTGTCTGAATTTATCGGCATTCAACCGCTTTACGCCATCGCCGGCATTGGTCATCCGGGTCGCTTCTTTGCCCAGCTTAAGAACGCGGGTTTAAGTTGTGAGGAACGAGCTTTTCCCGACCACCACCTATTCACCTCCAAAGATTTAAACTTTGGCGAGAATGCCACTCTATTAATGACGGAGAAAGACGCGGTGAAATGCCGTGGCTTTGCCAATCAACAATTCTGGACCGTGCCGTTGCAGGGGGATTTGCCTCCCGCATTTGGCGAGGCTTTATTACAAAAACTAAAGGTAAGACATCATGGATAAAAAACTACTCGAAATCTTGGTTTGCCCATTGTGCAAGAGTGATTTGATCTATAAGAAAGAAGAACTGGAACTGATTTGCAAAGCTGACCGGCTGGCATTCCCGATACGCGATGACATACCCGTGATGCTGGAAAACGAAGCCCGCAAACTCAGCTTGGAAGAATATGACGAACTCGCCAAGCACCAAACCTCTTTGGTGGATTGATGGTCGATTTCAAAATCGTCATACCCGCCCGCCACGCTTCCACTAGGCTTCCCGGCAAGCCTCTACTGGACATAGCGGGCCGTCCGATGATTTATCATGTCTGCGAGCGAGGCTTGGAATCCGGGGCGAGTGAAGTTGTTTTGGCGACCGATGATGAGCGCATTGCCGAAGCCGTGGCTGATTTGCCGGTCAAAGCCGTGATGACCAGCCCGTATCATCACAGTGGCACTGAGCGAATCCGGGAAGCTGCCGACATCATGGGTTGGTCGGATGAAACGATTGTGGTCAATCTTCAAGGTGACGAGCCATTCATCCCTCCCGATTTGAAACGGCGTTTGGCCCGTTTACTGGCAAAACAGGATGTTGCCGAAGTGGCCACGCTTGCTACACCGATTGTTGACCGTGCGGAAATATTCAACCCAAATGCTGTGAAAGTGGTGCTGGATCGTTTCGGTCATGCCTTGTATTTCAGTCGCGCCCCGATTCCGTGGCATCGTGAATCGTTTGCTGCATCCGATGCTGAGTTACCTCCCCACTACCCTTGGATGCGGCATATCGGTGTTTATGCCTATTCGGTTGGATTTCTGCATCGTTATGTGTCTTGGTTGCCTTCCGGGTTGGAGGCGGTTGAATCATTGGAACAACTTCGCATTTTGTGGATGGGTGAAAAAATCCTCGTCATGCCGGTGGACAAAGCACCCGAAGCCGGCGTGGACACCGAAGAGGATTTGCATAGGGTCAGGGCGAGGTTTATGGATGCCCCCTAAATCCGGCGGTTGAAATACAAATTATGGATTGGAGTGCAAGGCTTGCCTTGCCTCCGAACATGCCCTCGCAAGGCAAGCCTTGCACTCCTCTATCGCTTTTGATTAGGCTCCACCCGCTTCCGATATAACTTACCCATCTCCGCGTAGCGTTGGTCTTTGTCGCCATGCAAATAGAGCGAGGTGGTGGACAGGCTGGCGTGGCCTAAATTCTCTTTGACGGAAATCAATGCCGCCCCGCCCCCCAAAGCATGGGATGCGTGGGTGTGGCGTAACCAATGTGTGGTCATTCGAGTCAGCGTTTCGACATCGCGTAGTTCCTCTTCGGTCGCGGTTTTTGCCATCGCGGCGGCGGACTCATTAAAAAACGCTTTTAATACCCGGTGCAAGCCTGAAGTCGTGAAGGGCAGTTCTTGCATCTCAAAATTGGCTGCCACCAGCACTTCAGTTTTGCGGAATTTGCCAATGATAGGCTCTGGCGAGTCGGGTATGCCCCAGCTTGCCCCCCGTTCTAGCGCATAGCGTTTCAATTCATCGGCGAGTTCGGGGGCCAATGGCACTTCCCGTTGTTTGCTGCCTTTGCCCAACACTCTTAGCCAGTATTGCCCACCATTGCGGCTTTTATAAGTGATGTCGCCAAACCGGGCATTCGCCAATTCGGCAAGGCGTAACCCAGTGCAGTAGGCTAATTGCAAGGCGATCCAAATGCGACGATACCGACGTTTTTCCTCTTCTGTGGCTTGGCTTGCCTCACAGCTAGCGCAATAATCCAACAGCCATTGCCATTGACTGTCGTCCAGCACATGCTCGACATGCAAGGCATTCAATTCTTTGAATGCCAGTGGGGGTAGCCCATCGAAGGGGTTGCTGTCTAGGTAGCGTTGTTTGACCAACCATTCGCAAAGGGAAGACAAGATGATTTCGGTATGTTTGACGGTTCGTTGCCCCAATGGCCCTCGAAACGGTCGCCATGACGGGCTCCAACGCGGTTTGAATTGCGGATTCATCCAAGCCTCAGGCGGGGCAAACAGAAAATCCCGGTAGGCTTTGCAGTCTGAGGTGTCCAAGGAAGACAACGCCTTGTTTCGCTCGGTCACTGCCCACAATAGAAATCGCTCGGACTCTTTCCGATAATTGCGGTAGGTATGGCTTTGCGGGTCGCGCAGGTCCAGCCAAAGATGTATGGCTTCGAAATCATTGCTGGCCTGGATGCGACAACGTTCATGCGGGGCGCGGTTAGTGCCGTTGGCTCCATTCAACTCCTCTTGTGCATCGAACAGGTTCTCCATGACTGGATGCAGGGTTCGGTGTTTGGTTATGTACCCCGGCTTTTGGGGAATCAAGGCGTTGTCGTGCAAGCCTAAACTTGCCGCATGAAGCCGCAGTAATCGTTCAACCAATTGCGCTGAATGGGTGCCGAATTTCGGCAAGGATTGCCACCAAAGTTTCCCGTGGCGCTGGCGAAAGCTGACAATCGCTTGCAATGTCCCCATTTGGTTGGCTTGCAGTTTGCTAGCAAGCTGCTTGGAAAACCACTGGCTGACGGAATCGGTTAAAGCCGGTTGCGGCTCGGGTGCATTTAACAGACTGGATAGGCCCGATTCGGCTTGCTTGATCCAGGCTTCACCCTCTAGGCGTTCCTTCAACCAGAAACTTGCCTGTTCTTCCATGCCTAGATGTTGGGCTTTCAAGGCTAGGCGTTGACGCAATGATTGAACTGTCTGACGGGTCGCACCCACGTCAGCGCCATCCAAGTACAATTGTCCAAGCAAAGGCCAGCCTAGGCGATTCATCCAGCCACGCAGTAAGGCTTGTTCTTGATTATTCAATAATGCAGGCATTTTAGGCCGTATTTAGGCATCGAATACTCAATCATCAAATCCACCCGTCAGCAAAGCCACCGGGTCCCTACTTATTTTTTCCAATTGTTTGATGATGCGGCGTTGGTCGCTGAGGGAATCACTCGGGCCCGGAATATAAACAGGGTTGCCATCACGACCAAAGTGGAAAGTTTCATCACAGGCCGACGCATCCACATCGCCAAAGATAATCTTGGCAATTTTATAATCGACATCCGGTTCCAAGCCCAATTTACCGGAAAAATCAACTGCCAGTTCAACCAGTTTGCGCACATAGGCGGGGTCGCGAGCCACAAACTTTTCACCTGATTCCTGTAAAAAGTGATCCATTTCATATCGATACTGCTGTGCACTGGTGATGGTGAAAAGCGAGCTTTTCACCCCTAGGCAGAAGGTGTCCACCAAGAACGCGCTCATTGAGTAGCGACCATCCG
>CAIYXP010000209.1 GCA_903930145.1 uncultured Methylococcaceae bacterium | reverse complement strand
TGGCATGTACCGGGCAGGTGAATACGACTTGGCAGGATTTTGCGTCGGCGTGGTGGAAAAAACCGAAATTTTGGACGGAAGTAAAGTCCAAGCTGGGGATGTGATTTTGGGCTTGCCTTCTTCCGGTCCCCATTCCAATGGCTATTCGCTGATCCGCAAAGTCTTGGAACGAGCGAAGGCAAGCTTGCACGATAATTTAGATGGAAAGCCCATCGGCAACTGGCTGTTGGAGCCCACGCGCATATACGTCAAGCCATTGCTTTCGTTAATCAAATCTTTGCCGATTCATGCCTTGGCCCACATCACGGGCGGAGGCATCACCGAAAACTTGCCTAGGGTGTTGGGAGCCCATTGCCATGCGCTGATTGACTTGGATGCTTGGAAACTGCCGACCATTTTCGAGTGGTTAATGCTGGAAGGCGACGTGGAAGAAGCAGAAATGCTCCGCACCTTCAATTGTGGCATTGGGATGATCATCGTCTTGCCAGCCGATGCCGAATCCGCCGCAGTCGAAGCCTTGCGAGCGGCTGGCGAACATCCAATCGTCCTCGGAAAAATCATTCCTGGCGAACTGGGTGTCACCTTCACAGGCAAACTCTAAGTGAATGGCTGATTGTTGATGGCTTGTGCCGCCATGGAACTATCCGTTGTCGTACCCGTGCGCAATGAAGCAGAGAACCTTGGCCTATTGGTGAGAGAAATTTCCCAAGCGTTAGAGCGTATTGGAGACTATGAAATCATTTATGTGGATGATGGCAGTACCGATGACAGTCTGCAAAAATTGAGGGAGCTTTGCCATGAATTTCATCGTTTGCGTGTGCTGCACCATCATCATGCCAGTGGACAAAGTGCGGCATTGATGACGGGAATTCGTGCTGCCAAGGGGATGACCATCGCCACATTGGACGGGGATGGTCAAAACGACCCCGCAGACATACCCAGATTGTTGGATGAACTGTCGAAATTACTTATAGGAAATCCGAAATCCATGGTGGTTGGCTACCGCAAACACCGTTGCGACACTGACTGGCGCAAGCTGACCTCACGTTTTGCTAATGCGGTGCGAGGAAATTTGTTAGGCGACCATACCCCGGATACTGGATGTGGTTTGAAAGTGTTTCCCCGTGAATTGTATCTGTCACTGCCTTGCTTCGATCACATGCATCGGTTCTTACCCGCATTAGTCCAACGAAACGGCGGGGGCGTGGTTTCTGTCGAAGTGAATCATCGCCCTCGCCTGCACGGCAAGTCCAACTACGGTACATGGAATCGGCTCTGGGTTGGGATTGTGGACATGTTTGGGGTGATGTGGTTGCAAAACAGGGGGTTGACGGCTGAGGTTGAGGAAATAATGTAATGTTTGCAAATTAAAGCATTCAAACGAGATAATACCTTATGCACTAGATTATTTGCATTTCATCACATTGGGTATTGAAAAATGATTTAAGTGGCTACCAATATTATCAGGTTAATGCTGTGCTAGAAAGCTTATTCAGAATCATACACAAACATTTCTTCCACTGCATCATTTTGTCCTATGCCGTAGCTGGGCTTTTCCCTCAATTGGGACTCTGGATTAGACAGGTTGAGTTTGGAAATTTCATATTTTTAGACGGTAGTGGAGTCA
>CAIYXP010000208.1 GCA_903930145.1 uncultured Methylococcaceae bacterium | reverse complement strand
TGCGCTGCTTGGCAAAATATTCAGTTACTCAAGTGGTGTAGGCAATTTGGACTTCGCGTGGCATGGACGATCATCACTGGTTTTCCGGGAGAAGAAGACGAATGGTATGAGGAAATGGCTACTTTGATTCCCAGTTTGACTCATCTGTTACCGGGAGGTTTTACCCGTTTGCGGTATGACCGTTTTAGCCTCTACCATAACGATCCTGCAAAATATGGTTTGGATTTACAACCATCAGAGCTATACGCCTATGTCTATCCGCTTTCCCTGGAAAAATTGGCTAACCTAGCCTATTTTTTCGAACCGGGTGGGGAGCCGGAACTGTCACGAAAACTCACTCACGTTGATGGCGCACTAACGTCGGGCAGGGATGCCGTTCGCCTTGCGGTTGAAGAATGGGGCGATCAATGGAAACAGATTCCGGTCGTGCTTTCATCCAGACAAGTTCCGGGAGAGCTTGGCGATGAACTTAAATTGGAGATCAACGATAGCCGTCGCTGTGCTTATTTACCTAGATATCACATTGTTGGATTAAGCGCTGATATATTAGGGCTATGTGATGCCGCAGTCACACCCAAACAATTGGAGGCATTGCTGCCAACCCAATTGCCATTGGATTCGGAACCAGTCACTTCGGCAATTCATGAATTGATCGACAAGAAACTGTTGCTTTATGTTGACGGACGCTATCTTGCTCTGGTGTTGCAAGAGCCTTTCAAGCCATTGTTTCCCCCCGTTTTTCCCGGGGGGCATTTGCTGCAAAAGGCATTCACCCATTGATGAAAATCGTCGCACGAACAGCCCTTATCAATCAAAGTCTGCCATTGGAAAGCGGCCAAGTGCTGGATCGCTTCGAGCTGGCTTATGAAACCTATGGTGAATTGAATGCGCAAAAGGATAACGCGATTCTGATCTGCCATGGGTATACTGCAAACCAACATGCAGCCGGCTGTGGTCCGTCGGGTGAGGCAAAACCCGGTTGGTGGGATGCAGCCATTGGCCCCGGCAAGCCCATCGACACCAACCGTTATTTTGTGCTGTCTTCCAATGTCTTGGGCGGTGCCGGTGGCAGTTCCTGCGCGGCAAGCTTGGACCCAACAACCAAAAAGCCTTACGGGATGAGATTTCCTGTAGTGACTATTGGCGACATAGTGAAGGCTCAACATCAATTGTCTGAGCAAATGAGTATAAGTCGCTTCCATGCCATCGTCGGTGGTTGCATGGGTGGGTTTCAAGTCATGGAGTGGATGGCAAGTTTCCCCTCCCATTTCGACAAAGCCGTGGTGCTTGCCGCAACCTATCGCGTATCGGCGCATACCATTGCGCTGATGGCGATCATACGCGATGCGATCTGTTCCGACCCGGATTGGCAAGGCGGCGACTACTATGGCAGTGGCAGGAAACCCGACCGGGGCATGGGTTTGGCGACGCGATTTGGTTTGTGCATTTGGATGGGGCGGTCGGTGATGGAGCAACGCTTTGCCAATCGGTTAAGCGGCGACAAGCGCCTGCATTATGGGTTTGGGCCAGAATTTGAGATTGAACAGTTTTTGCAACAAGTTGGAGCCGGGAGTGGTGAAAAAATCGATCCCAATTCGCTGATTTATCTGGGTAGGACGATGCAGTATTTTGACCTATCGCGCCGCTACCCATATTTGCCTGATGCCTTTGAGCATTTTCAAGGGAAAGCTTTATTAGTCAGTTATGACTCCGATTGGCGTTACCCGCCTGAGGAGATGGAATTGATACATCAAGCTTTGGAGAGCGCTAAAGTCCCGTCAAAACACATCACCCTGTCCAGCACTTTTGGACATGGGGCGTTTATCTATGATTTTTCGTCACTTGCACCCGTCTTGAGCGAGTTTTTGAACTAGAATCCCCGCTTTTGCATGGATCAATTTAAGGCGGGGATTCTATCTGTCAACGAAAAATACCGTGGCAAACTTAAGTTAGAACAATGACGACTTCGGCTATTACACCAACCGAAGTTTCTGTTGCGACTGATTGGGTAGTGACCACATTAACGGCCTCCACTGCTTGGAGAACAACCGCCACTGAATCACCGCCGCCGCTAGAACTGCCAGAGCTAGAAGCCCATACGTTAGCGTCATTCGGTGAGATGATGGTTATATATCCTTGATCCATGACGGTCAGGAAGGAACCCCCATAACCTGTCGGAGTGTTTGATGCCCATAATGCATTTCCGCTGACATCGTAGATCACGAAGTTCCCGTCACCTTGCATGATCGCATTATAAGATGCCTTCCCAACGGTTCCGCTTGCCCATAGTGCTTGATTATTATTGGTTTGATATAAAACCAAGTTTCCATCGGCTTGCAGAATCAAATAACAGGAGTTTGAGGGGGAATGCAAGGTATCGTTGACTAAGAGTTGCTGCCCCGCAAAGAGGCAAGGCATGTTAGTATTGCTCGCCCAAATGGCGCTGCCTGCTGGTGAGTAAATCACTAGGTTGCCGTCATTTTGAAGCGAAAGGTTTGCACCACCATAACCTGATGGGGTGTTTGATGCCCATAGTGCCTTACCGCTGGTGTCATAAATGACAAAATTGCCATCGTCTTGCATAATCGCAAACTGAGAGCTTTGCCCTACAGTATTGGAGGCCCAAGTGGGGTAATTATCGGCCAACCGATAAAGGACTAAATTACCATCTGCTTGGAGAATCAATTGATAGGGATTGGTGGGGGCGGTCAGTGTATCGTTGACATTGAGTTGCTGACCGGGATTGAGTGTGCCGGAATAGGTGGCCATGGTATGAACCCTTTATAGATTTGAATTTAGGATGCAAATTGGGGGAAGTTTTGCAGTAGCATCCGAAATGCGGCAGAACTTCTGGCTGAGGATTGAGATTATTGATTAAGATCAATGAATGCCCAAACAAACGGTCTAGCCAAGAAGCATCATCCCCCTTAAAAGCCTGCTTGCCTATCGGAAAAAATCTGATTTTTACGAAAAAAAGAAAAGTATTTTTGGGGAGGCAAGCCGACTCGGTAGTTGAATCCGTGTCGGCTTTTATATTACGAGGTATGGAAATGATTCAACGATAGTGTAGGTGCGCCAGCCATTTGGTTGCCTAATAGAACGCAATTCCGCGAAGTGAAACCCGCTTGCCTAGCGATTTTTTCATAGTGTTCAAATTCTATTAAGTATTGGTGGGAGAATCCATGGCTGGCATCCATTGCGGTGACTAGCGAATGATCGACATGCAAAGCGGTGATTTCTGCGGGAATAGTGTGGGCCTCAATCGCAATCATGCCATGCTTTTGGATGAAGGGTTTCCAGCGCAGGAAAAACTCCAACAAATTCCGCTCCAAATTGGCGTTAGCGATCAGTTGACCGTCAGCAGTGATGAACACAGCGGTTGAATGGGGTGGGCTGACGGCTGGGGTTTGATCGTTTGGCGGATAATAATTGCGATTGTGGATGACCGATTTGTTGACATGGAGAATGTTGTCGATGTCGATCCCTTCCGCTTGTAATGAGCGCATCAATGTCTCCGGTTCGCCAATATCGCCAAACAGGGCAAGGTGAGGAATGTCGGCTTGGGTCAAGCGTTGGGCGCAAGTCTTGCGGGCAAGCTCGTTATACTCGGCTGCAACGATCAGCAAAGGGTAATCCCTCAGATGTTTTCCTCGCCGGGTTTCCTCGCGTACTGCCCTATAAAGCTCCAAAAGCACGGAACCGTCACCCGCACCACAATCTAAAACCACGGTAGGTTGTTTGGCAATGTCCTCATGATCAAAGATTTCACGAACCATACGAATGAAGGGTTCACGGCATTGGCGACTAAAAACCTCGCCGCTGAACTGAATATCCAATGCACGGTCGACATGGGCCTCCTCTTCCTGCTCTGAGTGGTCGGGGAATGGTTTTCCGCCCAACATCATTTCGGGTATCGAATGAGTGGTTGGAAAGTAACAGACTGAATAGCCGTACTGGACAGCGGTGGCTGCGGCAACTAAACCAGCCTCAGTGAGCGCTGCTTCGCCCGGTTTCAAGACCATCCAGCCTTGTTCGGCGAATATTTCGACGGCAGATTTTATGACAGACTGTTGATCAAATATCGCATCAAGCGGAATAAAATGACCGCTTTTGGCTGCAAAATGTTGAAATAATTGGCGTCGATTAAATTCAGTCATCAGCGCGGCGATGATAGGTCCGCGAATATGGTTGGCGATTCGTAAGAGCAATGGATCATGTGTTTTTTCGACAGCGGATAGGGTATTCATGAACTCAAGGTGGCAACAATCAATCTCAAGCTGGCCATCGAAAGCCTTGAATACATTCATGGCTGATTTAATGAGCCTTGGATAGTGTCGATAAAGGCTTGTCCAACGAATCCATTCCCTGCCTATGTCGCTAAAGCTGACGAGCGTATCGCCTGAAGCAATATCGCCACTACGCAGGAGCAATCCTTCCGCAGCAAGCAATTTGACTGCCAGATGGCAATAGCCGGGGACCAACTCAAACTGTTCAATCAACCCGGCTACTGGCGTTGGCTCTGATTGGGACGCCAATTGCTCCAACAAGCCAATACGTTCCAGCGTGTAGACACAATTGCCAATGGCAATGCCGTTGATGTGTTGAGTGACTTGTTTCCATATCTCGGTTTGGAGGTTCATGATTGTCCTTGGCCTTGAAAAGAAATGAAAAGTTGTTGCGGTGAAGGGGGTTTAATGTCCACCATAGAGCCTCGCATACAAGCCACCTTGCGCCATTAATTCTTCATGTACGCCCTGTTCGCTGATGATGCCGTCCTCAAATACAAATACCCGGTCGGCATGGCGGATTGCACTTAGCCTATGCGCGACGATAATGGTGGTTTTGCCGACAAGGAATTGCTGCAAAGCGTGATGTAGCTTGGCTTCGGTCTGGCTGTCCAAGGCCGAGGTGGCCTCGTCAAAGATCACGACACTGGGATTCGCCAAAATCATTCGGGCAATGGCTAGGCGCTGTCTTTGTCCGCCGGAAAGCCTCATGCCGGAACGTCCCACCATGGTATCCAAGCCTTCGGGAGTCGCTCTTACAGTGCCTTCCAATTGTGCAATATTTAAAGCTCTCCAAAGCGCATAATCGTCTGCTTCCCTGCCCAAGGTCAGGTTGGAGCGTACCGTGTCATTGAAGAGCGCCGGGTGTTGCAACACCGTTGCCACGTTTTCCCGTACCACATCCAAGCCGATGTCGGTCATTGGAATGCCATCAAAATAAATCATGCCTGAGGTGGGCGGATAAAGCCCGATCAAGGCTTGGATCAGGGTGGATTTGCCGCCACCGCTGGCTCCGACTATGCCAATTTTCTCGCCGGGTTGAATGTCCAAGCTAATGCCTTGCAGTACATCTGAGCCATTGGGATAGGAAAAATGCAAATCTTCGATTGACACGCCGACGGTGCGTTTTCCTGTGAAGGGATTGGTCTTATGCGGGTATAGGGGTTCGAGTTTCAGTTCAAGCAGCCGGTTAATTCGTTCCAATGCACCCTTGGCGCTAGAAAAGGCATACTGAATGTTCAAGACTTCTTGCACCGGGACCATCATGAACCATAAGTAACTGAAAACCGCCATCATTTGCCCGATGCTCAAGCCTGAATAAATCACCATGAACATGGCGATGGCACGGAAAATTTCGACACCGCCCAAGAATATCGTGAAACTCAGGCGACCGGCGGCATCGGATTTCCATGAAAACGCTGCCGCACTCGTTTTCACAAGTTGGGCGTGTTCCAATAATCGGCCTAAGTAATGCTTTTCCCGGTTTGCAGCGCGAATCTGATGGATGGCCTCCAAGGTTTCACCCAAGGCTTGCTGAAACACCTCCATGGCCGAGTTTTCCTGTTGTTTAAGGGTTTTGACCCGTTTGCCCATCACCCCCGTCAAGTAAATCACCACCGGGTTCAACAGGAGAATGAACAAGGCCAGTTGCCAGTGCATCCACAGCAGGATAAAAGCGACACCGATGATGGATAACACGGCAACCAGCAGCCTAGCCACCGCCCCGCCGATGAAACTGTCAATCGTTTCCAAGTCGGTGACTAGGTTGGTGATGACTTTTCCGCTGCCCAAGCCTTCATATTCGGCCATGGAAATTCGCTCTAGCCGATGAATCAATCCCGAGCGTATGCGGTAGGTGATGTCCTTGGATACCAGAGTGAATTGCTGCGTTTGCCAAACACTTAGCAAGATGCTCAGCAAACGCAGGAATAGGGTTATCCCTAACACGGAAAGGATATACAGCAGCGGGACATGCCATTCGGGTGGGGTCAAACTATTCAGAAATTCGACACTAACCCCGGGATGGCCGAGTAACACTTCGTCGACCAATAGCGGCATCAACAAGGGGATGGGGACGGAGGCAAGCGTGGCCAAAATGGCGATCACATTGGCCTTCATCAGCTTGCTTTTATGTTGCAAAGCAATCTTGCGAATGTATGCCCAGTCGTAAGTCAATGCAGTATCCACTAAAGTAGAAAACGATATTCCGGCTTATAATCGGGAAAACACCCGACTTGCCGCTGCCAAGGTCTCGTCCAGCACTGTCATGTCATGCGCGGCAGAGACAAAGCCGGCCTCGTATGCAGAAGGGGCAAGATAAACCCCTTCTTCCAACATGCCGTGGAAAAAGAGTTTGAAGCGTTCGACATCGCAAGCCATGACCTTGGCAAAACTATCGACGGACTTTTCTTGGGTGAAGAACAGGCCAAACATGCCCCCGACACGATTGGTGGCGAATGGGATTCCCGCTTTATCCGCTCTAGTTTTCAAACCTTCTACCAAATATTGGGTTTTACTTTCCAATTCGGCAAAGAAACCTTCTGCGGAAACCAGTTCCAAAGTCTGTAAACCCGCTGCCATCGCCACCGGATTTCCTGACAAAGTGCCTGCCTGATAGACCGGACCCAGAGGGGCCAGTTGCTCCATGATGTTGCGCTTGCCACCGAAAGCCCCCACCGGCATTCCGCCGCCAATGACTTTGCCCAGCGTCGTCAAATCCGGGGTGATTCCATACAATGCCTGTGCGCCACCCAAGGCTACGCGGAAGCCAGTCATGACCTCGTCAAAGATCAAAAGCGCACCGGATTGGTCGCAAACTTCGCGCAGGGTTTCCAAGAATCCGGCCACAGGCGGGACGCAATTCATATTCCCCGCCACTGGCTCGACAATGATGCAGGCGATTTCATGGCCCAAACGGGCAAAGGTTTCACGCACAGCCGCCGAATCATTGTAAGGCAAGGTTAGTGTGAACTCGGCCAATGCGGCGGGAACGCCGGGGGAGCTGGGGACGCCCAAGGTTAACGCACCAGAGCCGGCTTTGACTAACAGTGAATCAGAATGCCCATGATAGCAGCCTTCAAATTTGACAATCTTGTCCCGCCCGGTAAAACCCCTTGCCAGGCGAATCGCGCTCATAGTGGCTTCGGTCCCGGAACTTACCATGCGCACCAAGTCCATGGATGGCACTAAAGCGCAGACCTTTTCTGCCATTGCGGTTTCCAGACGGGTTGGCGCACCAAAACTTAAACCTTTGTCCACCGCTTTATGCACAGCCTTGATGACTTCAGGGTGGTTATGGCCCAACACCATTGGTCCCCAAGAACCCACATAATCAATGTAATATCTGCCGTCTGCGGCTAAAAAATACGGTCCTTCCGCACGTTCGATAAATACGGGTGTTCCTCCCACACCCTTAAAGGCTCTTACGGGGGAGTTGACACCACCGGGAATATGTTTTTTGGCTTGTTCGAACAAATTTTGTTTCATATTGGGATACTCGGTTGCTAAGAACTTGGAAAATAGACGTTTTGGTGGCTATTTTCTGAAAAATGAGGCTTGGCATCAAATTGTGCAAACCATTGCCCTGAGTTGTCAGGTGAACTGGGGTCATAATATAAGGAAAGCAGTTTGAGATGCCCGACTGGGCCGTATTCAGCCCCCGGCGAGAGGGTGCGAAAGGCATGGCCTCCCATCAGTTGGTGAGTGATGGTTTGGAATAATCGGCCTAATTTGCCATCGCGTAACATGGTGTCTAGCATGTCTGGCCCGGCTATCAAATAAAGACTGCGCAAACCCCGCTCCCCTAAGGCATCCACCAGAGGACCTCCCTCCACCCAGCGGTCTTTACCGGCGAAGATGACCTCATAACCTTGTTGCTGCCATTGATCCACCTTGGCTGGGTCGGCATTTTGACCAGTGGCAATCAGGCAGGTTTGTCCCTGTTCGCGAATTGAATCAGGCAATGTAAAATTCAGGCTGGCACTGGCAACGACTATGGTAGGCTGCGGATTCAGACCTTGTTCTACGCGCCATCGGACTAAATCATCGCTTTCTTCGCGCAAGCCAATTTGCAAAATGTTGCCGAGTTTGCCTGCATGCAAGGATCGCAAGTAGCCACCATGAGTGATCAGACAATCCGCCTGTGCTTCCAATTCAAGAAATAGGCGAAAATCATTGGTGGTGGTCAGTCTTTTCGGTAAATAGGCATCACCGTTTGGTTTTTCCAAGGCAATGCGCCCGTCCAAGCTGGACAGGAAATTGGCATAGACAAAGGGTTGTCTTGGCGTGCCCAGTTCATGCAGCCTTAAATTGAGGTATAGGCCGTGTAAGGGCAGGGTTTCGAAGGGGGGTGGATAAAGCC
>CAIYXP010000207.1 GCA_903930145.1 uncultured Methylococcaceae bacterium | reverse complement strand
GTCTTACCGTCCGCTGTCACTATTGTGGCAACCTCAATTCCCATGTTAAAGCCTAAGTTAAAACTTAAAGAATCAAATTTTTCAATGGCCTTTTTTTGATGTTGGATATCGAATGCTGCTTCAGTAGTTTGTAAATTTGCAATGAATGAGCTTAAAGTCAATAAGCGATTACTAAATTGCTTCAACAATGCTTCCACTTGAAGAGAATATTGCTTTTGCGAATTTTCTCTACGCTCATTAAACTGGTTTTGTAATTCTAAATAAGTAGAAGATATAAAAATTCCTGTAACCATTAGCAATACTAAACTTGTAAGCAACAAAGCTTTCCATTTTAAGCTTATAAATATACTTATATTGCTTGAAGGGTGCATAGAATTTTATCTTTATATGATTATTCTTAAAACCGAAGCGAAACAAGAAAACCAAACATATCCCAGTATTTTACTGTTTTAGAATAATCTTGATTACCATCAGGCCCTAGATATCCTTCCGCCGGGAGCCAAGCAGTTCCATTTACATAATTGTACTCAGCCCTCACCATCATCCAAGGGGAAATATCATAGCGTAACCCAACTGTCCAAGTTTTTGCATACTGGGTATAAGCAGGTATGTAATAGAAAGGGTTTTGAGCCAATGCACTCTGAGTTAATGAAGTAAATTCGGTGGTTTTGCCACTCATGTCTTGGCTATTAGGATACATTGCATCATAACGAGCCATCAATTCCCATTTTGGAGCAAAACGATATGCAGCCTGGAAATAATAACTTTGTCCAAACAAATCAAAATCGAGACCCTGAGTGGTTGCATACAATGGGTTATCCAAACCTGACCTTTGAAAATAGTTCATTTGATATTCACTAGAGAATGTCCAATTTTCAGTATTATATTGTGCTGAAAGAACGATAGGATTAAAGGATATTGATCCTTTTAATGGTTGGGGTAAGGGTGCATTACTTGGAATGTAAGTCATAGATGTATACGCACCAGACAAAGCGAGTCTCAAACTACCATCATAGGTTTCATAATTTAGTCTTCCTACAAATGATGGGTTAGGCTCCAATGATCCATTATAATTTGCATATAAAAATGAGAATTGTGTGTCCGTATCATTGGTGCGGGCATATCCACCGAATAATTCTAAGGTCAAATTTCCCCAAGGTTTTCTCGATTCGCCATAGATCATGACACCATCTGCTGAGATAGTGAAGTCTCTAGTGCCTTCTAGGTATATTGATTGTGGTAAAAGTATGCTGGGTCTCGTGAATGCAACGTCGCGAGTATCATTATAGAGTCCGTAGGGTTGACGAACTCGACCCGCTCGAACGCCTAAACGATAATCGCCGTCAAACTCGAAACTATAATCCAACAGTCCGAAATCAATTACCGGTGAACCATCATGCCAGTCACCCGCCCGTCTCGAAAGAAGTTGCATGGATAGTCGCAAGTTTGGTAAAGGTGACCAAGAACCATTAATTCCAAGTTCTGTAAAAGCAAAGCTAGGATTTCGGATGCTAGGGCCAAACATGTTATTACCAGAGGTCATAAACATAGTCTGCGAAGCAAAACCATGAACTTGTACGCTGTCGAAAAGTTCGAACGCATTGGCTGATAAACTAAACAAAAAAAGGATAATGTAGATAATATATCGCTTGAAAAAAT
>CAIYXP010000206.1 GCA_903930145.1 uncultured Methylococcaceae bacterium | reverse complement strand
GTCATTACTTAATAATGATGCTTTCATTACTAATTCATGATCAGAACAAACAATAGGTTCTTTTTTTCCCCAATCATTAAATTTATTTTTTCTTTCATGTTCTAGTAAATCATCAATCATAATCTTGCCATTAAATTCATTTGGTTAAATATTCCACACCGAATAAATCACTATGGATTAAAACAAAATAGCTTAAACTCTTTCGCTAAAATAACAGCAAGTTACCTAGGGCTCAATCGTGAATGACTCAACATTCCTAACCGAGCCATCAGTGGGCAAATCCTAGCAATGACCCCCATCACTTCTGCGATGAAATGCGGTGGCTGATGTAGTTGGATTTCTCCGTCCTCCACTTTTTGCAATAGCACCAGCGCTTGGGGAACGTCGGCTTCTTCGGGTTGCTGCGGTATCAGCCATTTGATCGCCACGCTGGCATCCACAACAAGCTGTTTCACCATTCCCGCAACTCGTCGCGGACTGACTGCACGGCCTCGGCTGAAATTGGCTTCATTCTGGCTCGTCGTTCCAAAATGCTGGCAATCGCTTCATGGCTACGCTGTTTGCGTTGTGCCCGTTCCACCGCCTCCCGCATCAATTCGGCGATGACGGTACTTTTGTTCTTATCCTTGAAGGTTTCGTTAAATGCATCCTTTACTTCGTCGGGTACACTGAAATTGACGGTGGCCATCGCTTGTCTCTGTTGTTGAAGATTTCAACAATCAGCATAAACCGCTAAAGGGGTGGTGGCAATGATTTTTTGATACTTGCTTCGGAATGAATTAAGTTATCTTGAAAGCTTTTCATAAAGCGGATACTTTCACAACCCATGAATAACATACGTCGCCACACCCCAAACTAGAAGCTCGCGGCCTTCCTTGATTCGTATCACCGGACAGGCGGGGTTTTCCGGGTGCAGTCGCTTTTTGAAGATGTGTATTTAGATTGGGCATAGAATTCCGGGCATCAAGAAACAGTCTCATGATAGGATAAAAACCTTTTCTGTGAAGCCATTTATTTTCATGCGCCGACAACCATTTGCCCAAGCCTTATGAGCTTTCCAAACAAATAGAATGATCCATTACTTGTAGTGTCGGCGGATGTACCCCAAAATAATCTGAAATGCTCACCAATATCTCACCCAACGGGAACACCCTCATGTCCACCGCAAAAGATGAAATCTGGGAAATCCTGAACAGACTCGCCATCAGTTCCGAGGATACTGACCGGAAAATCAAAGAAATGGGCGCTCGATTGAGTGCCAGTTCCGAAGCGACTGACCGCAGGATCAAAGAAGTGACCGCCGCCATCGGGCGTCTTGGCAATCGTTTGGGGGAGTTTGTCGAGGAAATGGTGCGGCCCGCCGTGGTGAGGCTGTTCCAGGCAAGGGGCATCGCGGTACATCAAGTCTTTCAGCGGGTTTACGCCGAGCGCGACGGCGATGCAATGGAGATTGATCTGTTGGTGGTCAACAGTTCGGATGCGATTTTGATTGAGGTCAAGAGCGAGTTGAAAGTGGATGATATCAAAGAACATATCAGTCGTTTGTCCCGTTTCAAGAAGTTATGTCCGCAATATGCAGGGTTTAGGGTTATGGGGGCGGTGGCTGGCATGGTTGTACCCGATGATGCCGCCCGTTTTGCCTATCGGCAAGGTTTATTCGTACTGGCCCAAAGTGGCGAGTCAGTGACAATTCGCAACGACGCAAACTTTCAACCTGGCGTTTGGTAGTTTCATGTCTAGCGAATCGTAAGAACGATTCGGTTTTGGAGGCCGAGTCGGTCTTCTGTGACTATAGTGCATGTATAACATACGTCGCCACACCCCAAACGAGAAGCTCGCGGTCTGGTTTGATCCTTATCACTGGATAGGCGGGGTTTTCCGGGTGCAAGGCAAGCTCGTTGCCGTGCAGTCGCAATCGTTTCACCGTCAACTCGCCATCCAAAGCCACGACGACCACCCGCCCGTCGGTGGCTTCCAAGGCGCGGTCAACAATCAGCAAATCGTTGGGGTGTATGCCCGCGCCGCGCATGGAATCGCCCTTCACCCGGACAAAAAAACTCGCCTCCGGGTGACGGATTAGGTGTTGGTTCAAATCCAGCCGCCGCTCCACGTAATCGTCCGCCGGCGAGGGAAAGCCGGCGGCGACTCGGTCCAGATAAAGCGGCAGCGTCTTTGGCTTGGATTCCAAATCGACTGTGTAGAGTTCGGTAGGCATTGGCTTTCTGATGGGTAAATGTGGTTATGCCCTCACTGCCATTAAGTTAAGGACTGGCTAACTCGTCATTTTGGCAGGGATGCCGAAATCCAGCGTCCATGGATGGCAAGCTATCATCAGCCCGTTATTCTTAAATCAAGCACTTATGTCATCTGATAGTTAC
>CAIYXP010000205.1 GCA_903930145.1 uncultured Methylococcaceae bacterium | reverse complement strand
GCTTGGGAATGCGGTCTTTGAAGCTTAAGCTACCTAATAAACTGTCAAGCAGGAGCTTGCATGATATAGGTTCCCAAGCCAGAGCTTGGGAACCAGCTAAAATCCATATGGCTATTTGTCAGCCGCTTTTTTTTTCCAGCAATTGAATGATTTTCTGCTGGTTGCTTAACTCTTTGCCAAGATGCTCAATGTGCAATTGGGCTTTTTCCAATTCGTGTTGCAAAGCAAATACTTCTGGGGAAACGCCGCGATAATCATTATATAAATTGGATTGAGTATTGCTGGTTCCTCCGTTGACATAGAATACAGTTTTATTATTTGAACCGACTAAATCTTCGATTTCCACTGCAAAGAAATTAGCTATCTGCACCAACCGAGATAAGTGTATATCGGTTTTCCCCCTTTCTATTTCCCCATAGGCATTTCTATCCAAATGTAAACCTTCCGCCACTTGTTCCTGCGTCATCTCATTCACCACACGTAGCCTTTTGATTTCTTTGCCTATTTTTAATTGTAGTTCGTGAAGCTGCATAAAGATTTGTCCAAGGTGGCAAATTGAATGGTTAGGGATTGTTCACGTACAGGATAAACGATGAGAGCATGTTCATCAAGAAAAATTACTCAATTACAGTGGATGATAGCAATGCGAGGCAACCCTATCCAATTAGCAATCATTGATTGGCTCAGTCAGTATCTAAAAAAGGTAATTTACTTTGTAGCGAATTAAAGAAACACTTTAATGTTTTTCATAGTTAGCAAAGGTCAAAAAATGAAACTAACACCGTTGACTAATAGAAAATATAGCATAATTGTTAGATTATTCTTTATTTCTATTTTAATAACTGCTTTTAACGCAGAATCTTCAACAAATATATGTAAAAAGGATAATCAGTACGCTCTATTTTTGACATGTTATTTTTGGTATGACTTGGGCTTATCTTACTCTTTACCTTACGGACTTGATCCACCCTTAAATCAAAATCCAAGTTATATTATACCTAGCCAAAATATTAGCTATAATAGTGGCACAGACAACAAGGTATGGAGGGTCACAAACAACAGAGGTACATCTATTTTATACGCATCATGGACACCTCCTGATAAAAATAATATCAAGGCTTATTCACCAGACTCTTATAATGGCTTGAGGTTAACTTATGGTCAAAGATGGGAATTAAAGAGCAATGAAGGCCAAAATATTCAAGTTATAGTAGACAAAGGCTTAATTGGCAATCACAAAGGAACCGTTTATCTGTGGTGGGAGAATGGTGGAAATTTTTACTGGGATTCCGTATATGAGTTTAGTTTCGATAGGGGATTAGTTTGGTTGCCAGCAGTTACAGACTTGTTATTGAATTAAATCACGTGCAATAAATTGGAGAATAACCATGAAAATACTTAGAATTTTTCTGCTTTACGTTTCATTTGTATTTGCTCTGTTCGTAATATCTAGTAATACTTATGCGGCAAACGTAAATTTCAATGGAAACCAAGTAGGGCTTGTTGAGGTTAGAACCAGTGTATGGGGTAGTTATCTAATCATTACCATATTGAATAGTTCTGGAGCGAGAATTAAGCTTTGCGACGCTGCCCCAGATCCTTGGGCTATGGCTCTTTCAATTACAAATGATCCGACTGCAAAAAATGTTCAAGCACTCGCATTAAGCGCAAAACTTGCAGGGAAGCCTGTTCAAGGATGGGGACTAGATCAAGTACAAGGCTCTTGGTGTGGGATTGGAAATTTTTCAATTCCCTAAATATTAAAAATTAGCTTTTAGAGTGCAATTGGTGGGCAAGTGAAAAAACGCTTGCCCATCTTGTTTTTAGGTAGCCAAAATGGAACGGATTATACTCCGGGTAATTATACCGCCTCTTTCCCATATTCCACTTCGCCCTTCGACTTCACTATGGACAGGCTACGTGTGGGCTACTACACTACTTCATCAAAGCAACCGGTAAAAAAGGACTCTCCGGATTGACAGCCAAGGTTTGCGATGCGGGATGCAGCACTAAATCCATCATTTCCATTGGCACTGCCCCAAACAAAGCTTCGTCACCAACAACCAAAGCGGAAAGATCGCAATGGCGGTCGGCAAAATAAATCCGTAACGGCCCAATCATGGGCACTGATTTACGGGAACCATCGGCTAATATAACCTCCCTTCGGCTGACTTCTTCCAGATCATAACCCAATTGCAAAGCCACATGATCGGGGATAGTCATGAATACCGAACCTGAATCGACCAAAGCTCTAATACTCATGCGGCGTTTGGTGAAGAGGTTTTCAATTTCTATATCGGTGTAAGCGATGCCCATAGTTGGATTGGCTGGTGATTCTCTATAGATTGTTGATAAGAAAAAAATTCTGCTTCAAATGATGGATTGGCTCACCCCGTCGGGCTTCGCCTCGCACATTATGCGTCCAAATCCGCTCCTAGCGGATTTGTCGGCATCCCTGCCGAAATAACGACCGAGTCAATCCCTGACTTAATGAAATTGCGACATGCCTACCGGCGCAACCCCAACCGCTTCGCAACGGCATTGGCCTTGTTTTTCAACTTGAACAAAAAAGCAACTAACTGCCATGAGCGTGAAGAAAGGATGGCATCAACGCTTGTCGGGCCTCCACTGGCGATGATGTTTTGGCGCAGACCTAAGAACTTGCGCAACCGGTCCTCCTTCTCCACTAAAAGTTTCTGATACATTTCCAGCAAGCCATCGCGCTGGGCTAAGAGTGTGCGCAGGGATTGCACATCGGCTTCCGTCAGCGTTTTACCAGCTTGAATGTCCTTGGGTAAGGGCCAGGCTAGATAAAAAGTCGTGTGCGGCGCAACCGCTTCCTCGGAAGGGCGGTCTTTGGTGTATAGATATATTGAGAAAGACTTGCGAGAGAGGTGTTTACGGTCATCCGGCAACCGTATGGTCTCGAACCCATGCCAAGAATATTCGTTGGTCTCAAAAATGACACAGCGGTTGAACAATGGCGCAAAATGCTTGACCTCATTGATTTCCGGGTGACGCGGGTTGGAATGCAACTCAACCAAGCCCCCCCAACTGTCTTCCCATTCCTTGTTTAAATAAATCAGCACGTTCAAACGCCGATGCAACATGCGGCGTTCGTCAACATTGAAGTCAACGTGTATGTCCAAATATTGTCCATCCAAATTTTCATGAGTGCCGCCACCATAAAGCGCTTCGTCGGCAATCAGGTCAGGAACTCCGGTCAGGGCAGAAATATTGCTTAAGAATTCTTTCGAGTTAATATACTCATAAAACTGGCGGTAGAATGGGCTGATGTCAGCCACTTTCTCAAATACCGCCTTGCCGCCAACCTCGCCCATTTCATTGACAGCCTTGGTGGGATCAAAACTGGGGAAATCCCGCAACAAGGACTCGCCAGCATCCGATTGTAAGAATCCATCAATCGCCACGTGGCGGAATGGGTGGGCTGCTTGGAAAGATTTAAGGATTTCGTTGGAACGACTCAAAATGTCTGGATTAATCATAAGATTTGCTCATGTTTCCATCGGGCTTGATAAGGACGGGATAACACCTACCCCGTCCGGTTCTGCATTGATTATTTCCCTTTCATAAATGCTTCAAACGCAATTGCACGGTCAGCAGCCACTTTCTGCACATGCGGGCGGCTTTCCATCAAGGCGATATAGCTCGAAACGGCGGGAATGTATTTGGTAATCAAATCTTCACCATAGATTATCTGTAATGCCGGGCCAAACGTGCCAAAATGTACCCATGCCAAGAAATCTGCCGTCGTCAGTTCGCTTCCCAAAATGTAAGGGGAAAATTTCGCCAACTGGGCCAAGCCTTTCAACCCCATTTCCACTTTTTCCTTTACTTCTTGCTTGGTTTCGTCCGACACAGAACCGCCAAAATAGGCTTCTTTATACAAGCGTCTGGCGATCAGTTCGATGTTCAATTCCAGGTGTTGAATCAACTCCCGGTTACGGGCGCGCTCGAACAAGTTGGTTGGGTAAATAGGCTTTTCTGGATAGGCTTCTTCTAGGTATTCCAGAATCGCTTGCGATTCAGACAAGCAGCCGTGCTCAGTTTCAATAAAGGGGATTTTCCCCAGCGGGGAACGCTTCAGAAAGGCTTCTTCCTGCGACGGGTAAGTCAGTTCTTCGCGGAATGGAATGCCCTTTTCCAATAGCACCAGTTTGATTTTGTTATGGTAGTTGCTGATGGCAAAGCCATGAAGTGTGATCATTGTGTATTTCCTACTTGCTTTGTGAAAAAAATGAGCCTCAAAACCGACCCGATCTTGCTAACCGCGTCGGGGTGAAGGTCGGCCCGCCTCGACTTGAATGAAGGCTAGTTCAATCAGGTTACTTGCCTTACTCTATGTTTTACCATGACAATTATCAAGCCGAAATATTTCAGCCGTACTGATAGAGGAAAATCATCGCCCCATGCCCAAAGTCACTGATACTTACGAACGCGCCTATGAAGCGTGTAGCGTTCTTGCCACACGTGGAATCAACCCCACCGTCAAAACCGTAGCCGAATACATCGGCACGAATTCACCCGCCATCATCTCACCGGCCATCAAAGATTGGAAACAGTCTTTGGCGGCAGAGTCCCTTCGCCGCCTGGATATACCGGAAGTGCCAGAGCGCTTGGTGGAGTCCACCATTGCATTATGGCGTTTGGCCGTGGATGAGGCCCAACTGACCTTAGCCAAGGAAAAGGCGGCTTTGGCAGAGGAAAAAATTCAGCTTAATACTTTAGTTGGCAAGTCCGAGGCAACTTGCCAAGCCGTGCAACAGGAATACGCCCTCTACAAGGAAAGGTCCGAACAGGATAGGGCGGACTTAAGAGCCATGCTGCAACAACGCGAGGATGAGAAGAAGCAACTAGACGCTGAACATGGTCAAGTTTTGCAAGCGCTGGCTTTGGCCCGTGAAGCCAATGCCGCTTTGACGGGTAGCTTGGAGGAAACCCAACGCACTCAACAACGCCAGCAAACCGAGTGGGAGGAAAAATTCGACCGCGACCATGCATGGCATTTGACCCGAATCGTCGAAGAACGGGAACGTGCAAAGCAGGAAGAGCAAGAGAAAATCGCCCGATTGGAAGAGGCGCTTAGCCTTTCACGCCAGCATGTCGCCACCTTGAACGGTTATCTGGATACGGCTGCCACTTCAACCGGGGAACTACGTGGCGAACTCAAGGCGGTGAAAGCGGAAAAGGAACGTATGCTGAAAGAACTTGATGGGTTGCGCAGCCAGTTGTCGGAAGGTGTGCAAGCGGGTTTTGAGAAGGATAAAGAACTGATTGCATTACATACCGAAGTGCAAAATCTTCGTACAGATCATGACAATTTGCAAAATCTGCTTGGCAAAAAAATTGAAGAACTCAAACATCTGAAAGCCAGACAAATCAAGCCAAAATGACCATAATTTATACTATTTTTATATCCTCGAATAGATTCTATACAGCACTTTTGCATTTTGTGGTTTAAGGTATCATCAAGCTTATGAGATAGGATTTTTCGCATTGATAGCATTTTTGCTGAGACAAGACTTGGGCCTTTGTTTATACCTTCTTTCATAGGGCATCATAAATGGATATTATCTATCTGACCTTAATCTTGATATTTTTTATAGTTTCTTTCTGGATAATAAGTCGTTTGGAAAAAATTAGGGTAAAGCCATGAGTTGGATTTATCTCCTCAGTAGTCTGGTGGCATTTGGAATTTTCATTTATCTGCTGGTCGCACTGTTCTACCCGGAGAAATTCTAATGACCGAAAATGCTGTAGCTCAGTTTGCCATCTATATGCTCACCCTATTAACGCTTGCGAAACCGCTGGGTTGGTATATGGCATGTATTTACCAAAACCAGCCAATTGGAGTCAATCGCTGGTTGACATCAGTGGAAAATTTAATTTACCGGCTATCCCGCATCAATCCTAACGAAGAGATGCGTTGGACGGATTATGCCATTGCCGTTCTGGCTTTCAATCTGCTAAGCATTCTATTATTGTTCACGCTGCAAAGATTTCAATCCATTTTACCTTTCAATCCGCAGCAGTTGCCCGATGTCAATCCTGATTTGGCTTTCAACACAGCAATCAGCTTTGCCACCAACACTAATTGGCAGGCTTATAGCGGTGAGATGACCATGAGCTATCTGACCCAAATGCTCGGCCTTACCGTGCAAAATTTTCTCTCTGCCGCCACCGGCATGGCCGTGCTGGCAGCTTTCAGCCGTGGGTTTACCCGCCGCAACTCGAATACCCTAGGCAATTATTGGGTAGACCTCACCCGTAGCATTCTCTATATACTGCTTCCTTTATCTTTGCTTTGGAGCTTGGCACTCGTGGGGCAAGGTGTGGTGCAAACCTTTAACCCCTATCAAACCATCCCTTTAACCGAAACAATTAAGCATACCCAGCCCAAACTTGATGCCTATGGACAGACTTGGAGGGACGAGGCAGGAAATACAGTCATGGAGACTTTGGAAGTGCGTGAACAAACCTTGGCTTTGGGTCCGGCGGCGTCGCAGATCGCCATTAAACAACTCGGCACGAATGGTGGCGGTTTTTTCAATGTCAATTCCGCCCACCCGTTTGAAAATCCGACACCATTGTCTAATTTTCTGGAAATGCTGGCGATTCTGCTGATTCCCGCAGCCCTCTGCCACACGTTTGGAACCATGGTGGGTGACACTAGGCAAGGCTGGGCCATTTTGGCAGCGATGAGCTTAGTCTTCGTCGCCTTGGTGGCTGTCACCGTCAACGCCGAGCAAATCGGCAACCCGCAGTTGTCAGCAATGGGGGTAGACCAAGCCGCCTCCAGTCTCCAATCGGGCGGCAATATGGAAGGAAAAGAGGTTCGCTTTGGCATTGCCAATTCATCGCTATGGGCCGTGGCAACCACGGCCGCTTCCAACGGTTCTGTGAATGCCATGCTGGACTCTTTCACACCCTTGGGCGGCATGGTTCCGATGTGGTTAATGCAACTAGGCGAGGTGATTTTTGGCGGGGTTGGCTCAGGGCTTTACGGTATGCTCGTGTTTGCCATCATCGCGGTGTTCGTGGCCGGCTTGATGATAGGCCGGACACCAGAATACCTAGGCAAAAAGATCGAAGCCTATGAGATGAAAATGGCCGCCATCGTCATCCTCATCCCTCCGCTGTTGGTCTTGGGCGGAACAGCCGTCGCGGTGCTTGCTGATGCCGGCAAACTCGCTGTATTCAACCCCGGAGCGCATGGCTTCAGTGAAATCCTGTATGCCTTGTCATCGGCTGGCAACAACAATGGCAGCGCCTTTGGCGGATTGTCGGCTAATTCAGCTTTCTACAATATCCTGTTAGGTTTGAGCATGTTGTGCTCACGTTATTGGCTTATTGTCCCGGTGCTGGCCATTGCCGGGTCATTGGCAGAGAAAAAAATTGTGCCAGTCGGCCCCGGCACATTACCGACCCACACGCCCTTGTTCGTGTTGTTATTAATCACCACAGTGTTATTGGTCGGTGCGTTGACTTTCGTTCCCGCCCTAGCGCTAGGACCGATTGTCGAGCATCTCATCATGCTGGGTTTGACCTAGTCGATGCAAAGGGGAATGTAATGGGCAATATGGCCGTTTCCAATTCCGTGCTGGATCGAAAACTGTTGCAGGCGGCAGTCATCGAGTCGTTCCGTAAACTTGCCCCTAAGCAACAATGGAAAAATCCAGTCATGTTTGTCGTTTATTGCGGAAGCCTGTTGACGACTATCTTGTGGATACAAGCCTTGGTGGGTGTAAGCGAGGGACAGGCCAGTTTTATTCTGGCAGTGAACTTATGGTTGTGGTTCACCGTGCTGTTCGCTAACTTCGCCGAAGCCATGGCCGAAGGGCGCAGCAAGGCGCAAGCTGCTTTTCTGCGCAGAGCAAAGCGAGACATTTCCGCCAAGAAATTGGCCGAGCCACACCATGGCAGTGCAATCATCCCAGTGGAGGGATCAAGTTTACGTCGGAATGATGTGGTGTTGGTGGAAGCGGGCGATTATATACCCGGTGATGGCGACGTGATCGAAGGGGTTGCCTCGGTGGACGAAAGCGCAATCACCGGGGAGAGCGCCCCGGTAATCCGTGAATCCGGTGGAGATTTCAGCTCGGTCACTGGCGGCACTCGCGTATTGTCCGATTGGTTGGTGGTGCGAATTAGCGTCAATCCGGGCGAAACCTTCCTAGACCGGATGATTGCCATGGTGGAAGGGGCCAAACGCCAGAAAACACCGAATGAAATCGCGCTAACCATTTTGCTGGTGACCCTGAGCCTGGTTTTCCTATTGGCAACCGTCACTCTACTGCCTTTCTCGATCTATAGCGTGGAAACAGCCAAAGAAGGGCAACCCATCAGCCTAACCATACTGGTCGCTTTACTCGTCTGCCTAATTCCGACCACCATCGGCGGCCTGTTGTCGGCGATTGGCGTGGCCGGCATTGGTCGCATGATGCAAAAAAATGTCATCGCCACTTCAGGTCGAGCCGTCGAAGCGGCGGGCGATGTCGATGTGCTGTTGCTTGACAAGACCGGCACAATCACTCTAGGCAATCGTCAGGCAGCGGCATTCATTCCTGTCCAAGGCGTGAGTGAAACTGAATTGGCGGATGCTGCTCAATTGGCCTCACTATCTGATGAAACCCCGGAAGGGCGCAGCATCGTGGTGTTGGCAAAGCAGAAATTCGGGTTCCGGGAGCGTGATGTGCTTTCCCTAGGCGCAACCTTCGTCCATTTTAGCGCTCAAACTCGCATGAGCGGGGTCAACTTGGAAGGCCGACAAATACGCAAGGGGGCCGTCGATTCCATCCGCGCTTATGTGCAACAACAAGGCGGCAAATTCCCGGACGACATTCGTAATATTGCGGGGGATGTGGCTAGGAGGGGCAGCACGCCCTTAGTGGTTGCGGATAACTTCCGTGCGCTCGGAGTCATCGAACTTAAAGACATCGTCAAGGGCGGCATCAAGGAACGTTTTGCAGAATTGCGTCAAATGGGCATCAAAACCATCATGATTACTGGCGATAATCGACTAACTGCCGCTGCCATTGCCGCCGAAGCGGGGGTTGATGACTTTTTGGCCGAGGCCACGCCGGAAATGAAGCTTAGGTTGATCCGTCAGCATCAAGCCGACGGTCGCTTAGTGGCAATGACCGGGGACGGCACTAACGATGCACCCGCGCTCGCCCAAGCAGATGTGGCGGTGGCGATGAATAGTGGCACTCAAGCGGCGAAGGAAGCCGGCAATATGGTCGACTTGGATTCAAACCCCACCAAACTGATCGAAATTGTGGAAACCGGCAAGCAAATGCTGATGACTCGGGGTGCATTGACCACGTTCAGCATAGCCAACGATGTCGCCAAGTATTTCGCCATCATACCGGCCGCATTTGCCACCACTTATCCTGTACTGAATAAACTCAATGTCATGGGTTTGGCAACCCATTCCAGCGCCATCTTGTCCGCCGTTATTTTCAATGCCTTGATTATTGTTGCCCTCATTCCATTGGCCTTGAAAGGCATTCGGTACAAACCTGTCGGAGCCGACAAGTTGCTGCAAAATAATTTGTTAATTTATGGGCTTGGAGGATTGATCGTGCCATTTATCGGCATCAAGTTGATTGATATGATTCTGGTTGCAATCGGGTTAGTCTAGCCGTGCAGAAACAATTAATCTCTGCCGGTTTAATGCTGATGGTCTGGACGGTGATAACCGGCGTGGCTTACCCGCTTGCTGTGACTGGCCTAGCCAAACTACTGTTTCCCGTGCAAGCAAACGGCAGCTTAATCACTGGCAATCATGGCGAGCCTCTAGGTTCGGCGCTGATTGGGCAAGCATTCAGCGATCCAAAATATTTTTGGGGACGGCCCTCTGCCACCTCTCCCTACCCCTATAATGCAGGTGCTTCCAGCGGCTCCAACCTAGGCCCAACCAATCCTGCCTTGGTGGAGTCCGTCAAAGCGAGGATTGAAGCCTTGCAGATGGCCGACCCTGACAATCGCTTGCCAATCCCGGTGGACTTAATCACCTCTTCAGCCAGCGGTTTGGACCCCCATATCAGTTTGGCTGCGGCGTTTTATCAAACCAACCGGGTTGCCAAAGCTAGGAAAATGCCTATTCATACGCTTCATGCCTTAATCAATGCCAACACCGAACCCCGTCAATGGTTCATTTTGGGTGAACCTAGGGTGAATGTGTTACGTTTAAACATGGCCATGGATGGAAAAACCCGATGAATCTTTAGCGTTGCCCCGGATGTAAACACAAGGAAAAATCTGTGTACTAATAGCGTGTTTACAATAAAAAATGGCATAGCGTGAGCAGCCTAAAATGGCTTGACAGCTAAACCTAGCCACCTAAAAATAACCAAAAATACAGAAATTTATCCCATGGATTTGAGACTCTCGTCAGTGTAGGGTAATATTTCGTAATTCCTTTAACTTAAGCCTTAGAAAACTCCACTGCCTATCCTCGACTTTATCCACAATTTGTTCCGGCCTCGGCAAACACCGTCCACTGAGCCAATGGAACCCACAATGCCATCGGCTAGGATTTATGCACGATCCGAGCATGTCATTTCACGTGCCCTCATCAGCGATAATGCGCTCAAGGTGTTGTACCGTCTGCGCAAAGCGAATTATCAGGCGTATTTGGTGGGTGGTTGTGTACGCGACTTGCTCTTAGGGCGCGAACCCAAAGATTTTGATGTGGTGACCGATGCCCATCCCGATGAGATTCGTGCTGTTTTCCGCAATTGCCGACTCATTGGCAGACGTTTTCGCCTTGCTCATGTTCACTTCGGGGATGAGATCGTCGAAGTCGCCACCTTTAGAGGATTGAACGACGATGGTGAGGGCAACCGCCAACATGGACGGGACGGACGAATCCTGCGTGACAACATATATGGCAACATCGAAGAAGATGCCTGGCGACGCGACTTCACCGTCAATGCACTGTATTACAGCATCCATGACTTTTCCGTGCTGGATTTCGTCGGTGGCATGGACGATCACAAGGCGGGCATTCTCCGCCTGATCGGCGACCCCGAGCAACGTTACCGCGAGGACCCGGTGCGTATGCTGAGGGCCATTCGCTTCGCCGTGAAATTGGGTTTCACCATCCACCCCAGTTGCGCAGAGCCTATGCCAAGGCTGGCGCATTTATTGGAGGGCATCCCTTCGGCCCGTTTGTTTGACGAAGTCATCAAACTGCTGCTTTCTGGCTACTCCTTGCAGACGTTCGAAGAATTACGCCACTACAAACTGTTTGGCTTATTGTTTCCAGAAACTGAACAAAGCCTAGCAAGAGAGGCTGATGATTTCCCGCTGGTGTTTTTAGCCAAGGTTCTTGAGCGCACCGATGAGCGTATCCAGCAAAACAAAGGGGTCGCACCGTTTTTCTTGTTTGCCGCCTTGCTTTGGGAGCCGGTGCGTATTCTCGCCAATGCCAAAATGAAAAAGGGTGACACAGATGTGTATGCCTATCAAGAGGCAGCTTCCGAAGTCTTAAACCGTCAAGTCCGTAGTGTTGCCATTCCTCGCTCCATCAGCCTGACCATGCGAGAAGTCTGGACTTTGCAACCCCGCTTGGAACGCATCAAGGGGCTTAGGCCGTTCAAATTGATCGGCCATCCGCGTTTTCGAGCAGCGTATGATTTTCTAGTGCTAAGAGCCGAAACTGGCGAAGCCGAACCGGAGCTTGCCAACTGGTGGACTCGGTTCCAAGGTGCGGATGAAGCTGAACGGAAAGTTATGACCCGCGAGGGCAGCAACGGATTGCGTACCGGGGCGCGCCGATCTGGCACGCGCCGTCGCGGACCCAGAAAGCCCAAGGCCAAAAAGGAAACCTGACCAATGACATTGACCATTGCTTACATTGGCTTGGGCGGCAATCTAGACAATACTTTGGAGTTGCTATGTTCAGCGCGCAAGGCCATCGGTGCAGTCCCCGGAGTCAGGGAAATTGCCTTTTCCAGTTACTATCGCAGCACTCCAATGGGCAACATCAATCAACCTGATTTCATCAATGCGGTCATGGCGGTGGAAACCTCGCTAACTCCCCACGATTTACTGAAGGCTTTGCAACAAATTGAACATTCTCATGGCAGGGTTCGCAACGGTCAGCGCTGGGGACCGCGAACCTTGGATTTGGATTTGCTGACCTACGGAGTGGAAGCGTTTGCTGACGAGTACTTAACTGTTCCACATGCAGGTTTATCCGAACGTGAATTCGTATTGTATCCAATGGCAGAAATTGCTCCGCCCAATATGACTATTCCAGGAATCGGCGTTTTGCGCGATCTCGTCGCCGCCTGCCCCAAGCGAGGTTTGGAGTCCATCAACCATGGCTAGTCCAGTCATTACCGTCCCTGAATTGTCACAGATGAAGTCAAGGGGCGAGAAAATCGTCGTTCTGACCGCCTACGACGCCCTTTTTGCCCAAGTGCTGGATGAGGCAGGGGTGGATGTCATCCTCATTGGCGATTCCTTGGGTATGGTAATACAAGGCAATTCCACCACACTGTCCACAACCATGGATGACATGGTTTACCACTCGCGCTGCGCGGCACAGGGCGCCAAGCGTCCCTTGTTACTGGCTGATTTGCCATTCATGAGCTATCCCACCCCAGAACGGGCCGCCGATAACGCTGCGCGACTGATACGTGAAGGCCGTGCGCAAATGGTCAAGCTAGAGGGTGGACGCAACCGGGTGGACACCGTCCACTTTCTGGCGGATCAAGGCATACCGGTTTGCGGTCATCTCGGATTGCTGCCGCAATCCATTCACCAATTGGGGGGATATTTGGTGCAAGGCCGGGAAGACCGTGCCGCCCAAACCCTGCTGGAAGATGCCCTGCTATTGCAAGAAGCTGGGGCCGACCTGTTGGTTATTGAATGTGTGCCTGCCACATTGGGGGAGGAAGTGGCGAGTGCTTTGGACATCCCGGTAATTGGCATCGGCGCGGGGGCTGGTTGCGATGGCCAGGTGTTGGTGCTGCATGACCTGCTGGGCTTGGGGTTTGGCAAGCGCCCCCGGTTCGTGAAGGATTTCATGAGTGGGCAGGACAATATTCCCTCAGCAATCCGGGCTTATGTGGAAGCAGTTCGGGAAGGGAGTTTTCCGGGGCCGGATCACAGCTTCTAATTGATGCTCCCTTCACTCCAACGAGCGGCTTGCGTAAAACTGAAATGTTCCCCCTCGGTTTCGGCAAGTGCCCCGCTGCCATCTGCGGCTAGAATTCAATGCCACCTTGGCAACTGTATCCCGAACCCAAGTTATAGGGTTACAGTGTATACCCAGCAGCTCTTGCGTCACTATAAAACATTTTGACTGTATCCAAAGAGTATTCATCCAAATCATAGCCGACTTGGGAAAGCTTTTTTAGTATATCGTTGGTGACGGTTATGATATGGCATCCGATGGAGTCTGCTTGGAATATATTTAAAAGTTCCCTCGGGCTTGCCCAGATTAGCTCGGCACATGGTGACGATTTAAGCAGATCAACCGCTTCTTTCATCAAAGGGACAGGATCACGCCCAGTGTCAGCAATGCGTCCAGCAAATACCGATATATAACTGGGAACGTCAGGCTGTAACACAGTCACGACATCACGCACTTGAGCCACTGTCATAAGCGCTGTCACATTGACCTTTATTTTCTGAGATGCCAGCTTTTCAACCAGTGCAAAACAGGTTTCCCTTTTGGTATTCGTGATAGGTATCTTGACGTAAACGTTGTCGCCCCAGCTTGCAATCTCCTCGGCTTGTCGCTCCATGTCGGTGAAGTCGTCAGAAAAAACCTCAAAGGATATAGACTTATCCTTGATCTCTGACAGAATTTCCAAAGCAAATGATTTATAGTCCCTGATCCCGGCTTTGTTCATTAATGTGGGATTCGTCGTCAGACCTTTAATGAATGGCTTTGCATTCATTTCCAGCATACCTTCCTTGTTAGCTCCGTCTGCGAAGATTTTAATGTTTAGTTGTTCAACAGTCTTCACCGCCATTCTCCATTGATAAAATTATACGGGCAGCCTCAAGTAAAGAACCTGCCACAAAATCATACGACTCCGGTTGCCTTTCATCGTAACCATAATCGATAAAACCTGTTTTACAGCCAGCGTTCTTCCCTGCATCCACATCCCTCCATCGATCACCTACCATGAAGCTTCTGTTCAAGTCCAAGTTAAATTCGAGCGCACCTTGGTGCAACATCCCCGGTTTCGGTTTTCGGCACGCACAAGAGTCACCGCTATCGTGATAGCACATTATGAATCGATCCACAGGCATGATTTCGCCAAGATAAGTATTGATAGATTCAACGGTTTCCCGGCTCAAAGTACCGCGAACCACATCAGGTTGATTGGAAACAACAATCAAAATGAATCCTTTTTTTTTCAAGATGGAAAGTGCTTCTGGAACCCCAGGCAATATTTCAACTTCTGCCAGTTCTCTTGGCGGATATGGCTTGCCCGCCCTGACTAAGGCGCGGTTCAAAACACCATCGCGATCAAGAAAAACAGCGCGAGCCTTCATAGAAGCGGCTAATTTCACTTGACCGCAGACTCCCATTTGGTTTCGTTGGCTTTAAGTTTGGGGTGTGACACTAACAGATGCCATACCACAGCCTGGAATGCTTCAGTGTGGGGGGTAATTGTATCGGCGTTAACCGTAGGAATGATGACACAGACATCAGCCACCTTTGCTGTGTAACCGCCATCACGTCCGACAATTCCCGTCACTTTGGACCCAACTGACTTGGCAAGCTTTAAGGCTTCAACCAAGTTTGGGCTGATATTTTTTTCCAAGCCCCCCCCTCCTACCGATAAGATAAAAAGGGCATCTTTAGCACTCAATCGACTAGTCTTTAACCACTCAACAAATATAGTTGCCCAACCTTCATCATTGGTGCGAGCAGTCAATTCTGACACATTGTCGGTGGGCGCATAAGACTCAATCCCCACAATTTTACGGAAATCGTTCACTGCATGGGAACAGTTGCCCGCACTGCCGCCGACACCCAGGAAAAAAATCCGACCTTGATCAGCCTTAATGCCTGCCAAAAGTTCTGCCATGTTTTCAATGGAATCCAAGTCTAACTGATTGAGGATGGAAATGGCTTCTTTAATATGCTGTTGCGTATAATTCATTTATTTAATGCCCTTAGTGAGAAATTCTTCTGTCTCTTTCAAACCATCAAAGGAGCCGATTTCATAAAATCGCTCATGCACCTCATACCCGGCCAGACGACTATCCAGGGATAGCGTGTGGTAAATTTCGGCGAGGTCAAATGGAGTTTCGTCAGGGAAGGCCAGCAGCAAATCGGCCACCAACACACCTAGCCCGTAATCGATGTAGGCCATGTCTTTAGAAGGGGTGTGCTTATTATATTCCAACAATTTACCATCGCTGAACAGCACATTGCTCCTGTCCCATCGATTGCAATTTTTCAGCACCGTCATAAGTGCTGGCAGAGCTTGTGAGCGGAAACTTGCTTCTACATCAATAAAGCAAATGGGTAGATAGGAATCGCCGTAAAATACAAAAAAAGCGTCACCCAGCATAGGCAATGCTTTTCTTAGTGCGCCGCCCGTACCCAATAAAATGCTGCCATCATAAGAATACTCTACCCTAAGACCAAAACGATCACCATCCCCTATCAAGTCTTCAATCTGCCAACCAAGATAGCCAAGGCATAGCACAACATGCCCCACACCTTGCTGATGCAAATAATCGAGTTGCCATTCAATGAAGGGACGGCCAGCCACCTCCACCAAAGCCTTTGGAATAGTTTCTGTAATTGGTCGCAGACGCTTAGCCAAGCCACCTGCCAATATTGCGACGGGTAACATCAGTATGACAGAACCACTTTGGTACCCTCATAGTCGAAACGGAACCGTACTTCCTCCAGTCCAGCAGAGTTCATCGCTTGTCTTAGCTTTTTGCGGTCCTTAGCCATGAACATAAGAAAACCACCACCGCCTGCACCCACTAGTTTGCCACCGATCGCGCCATTGTTCATGGCCAGGTCATACCATTCGTCTATCTGTGGATTGCTCATACCGCTAGAGCGTTGCTTTTTATGCAGCCAATGCAGATGCATAATCTCGCCAAAGGCGGCGGTATCCCCTTTTTCAAGCACTTCCATACTCCGATAACCCAATTCCTTAACGTAATGGAGGTTTTCGAGCATTTCCTCGTCGCTGTCTTTAGTGCGAACGTTCTGATCCTGCAAAATGCTACTGGCACTTCGGGAGTAGCCCGTGAAGAAAAGCAGTAAATTATCCTCCAAATCAAAGAAGGTATTCATACTTATATTCAGGGGCCTTGCCGTGACCCTATCATCTTTATGGAAAGTGAAGCAAGTCACTCCGCCGACGGCGGCAGCGTATTGATCTTGCTTGCCGACAGGCTCGCCCAAACGATCTATTTCTATATGACAAGCAAGTTCTGCCAATTCTTCTTGATGAAGATGTCGGCGACGATGCGCATAAAGCGCTTTTAACAACGCCGTAGTAAAACTACCCGAGGAGCCAAGCCCTGTCCCGGCGGGTATATCCGCAAGAGTAGTGATTTCCACCTGCGGTGTTTTGAAACCAAGCAAACTCAATGCTTCACGAATGATGGGGTGTTTCACATCGGCAATTTGATTGACATGTTCCAATTGCGAGTACTTTAGGTAGATACCTGGCGTAAAAGGGCGCATGACATTCACATAGACATATTTGTCGATGGCCGCCGAAACCAGAAAACCCTCATGGTGTCGATAGTAAGAGGGCAAATCAGTACCGCCCCCGCCCAAGGTAATGCGTAAAGGACTACGCGCAATAATCATAGCCAGACTCCTTATAAATTTTTTCAATTATTTTCAACGCCGCATAGGCGTCACCCAACCCTGCCGCAGGGGTTCGATTCAAGCGGATATCGTCATAGAATTCAGCAATCTCAACCGCCCACGAATCATCTCCCATGGGGTATTCCCAAGCTATCGTTTCCGGTGGGCCCATTTCAGGCAACATTTTAAACCAAGTAAGCTTTTCTAAGCCATAACTACCACCCAAGCCGGACAAATCAAGCTTACCGTCCCGGCCATAAATCTCCATCGAAAAAAGATTTTTCCATTCAGTGCAAGAAGCATGCAAAAAGGCAGTTTGTTTTTTTTCTGTTTTAAGTAACATAAAGCCGTTATCATCAACCTGCATATCCCAATAATAGGTATGGGCAAAACCCTGTACCTCAGTAAAATCCCCCAGAAACCAGCGTGACAGATCAATCAGATGCGGCCCTTGGTCGATCAATTCGCCACCGCCTGAAAGCGCTGGGTTAGCCCGCCATTCTTTATCATAGCCAATCCGGCCTCCATGCCCGTAGCGGGCGCGGATAAACATCAATTCACCCAACGCACCAGAATCAAAGATTTCCTTTGCCTTACGCAGAGATCGGTGATATCGATGATTAAACCCAACATGAACTTTTATGCACTTTTTCTCGGCAGCAATCATCACCGGCAATAGCTCCTGGGTTGTCCGGGCGGCAGGCTTTTCCACCAGCAGATGCTTGCCAGCCTCAATAGTAGCCAGTGAAATTTCTGCCAATGAATCATGCAGGGTGGCGATAATCACGATGTCCACTTCCGGCAAACAAACCAGTTCGCGCCAATCGCCAAAGACCTTGGCCGCAGAACCTTTTGCCAAATTCACAGCACGTTCGGTATCGATATCAGCACAAGCCACCAACTTCCCGCCAACGCCTAGTGCCTTTGCCCGCTTTTGTCCTATCAAGCCGCAACCAATTATCCCTAATCCAAACGATTTATCAACCGTGCTCATTTATCCCCCCATTCAAATCCACGATCCCGACCAACAATACGGCGCAGGGTATAAATGTCGTTCTTAGACAGTTCATCCAAGTGCTCTGGCCAATGCTCCCAATCGTCCCAAATAGCGCTGATGAGTTTGCCTGTGATGCCTTTGCTCTCATCACTCGCAAGGAATAAGGCCAAATCAGCAACCCTATTCATTGATGCGCCTCCTTCTGTAAATATCTTGGTAGCAATGGCGAACTCGCGCTCCCCCGCTACATCGGCACCTTTTTCCAGTACTTCCCCTAGCATGGCCGTCTTCATTGCGCCTGGCGCGATGCAATTAACACGAATCCCCAATGATTTGGTTTCTTCCGCCAATGTTTCACTGAAGCGAACCAAGCCGGCCTTGGCGGTGGCATAGGCACTGAAATTAGCCCTTGGGGCAGTCGCTCCCCCACCGGAAAGATTGATGATTGAGCCACCCCTTTCACTCATCCATGGGACAAAACCACGGCACAAGGCCACTGGGGCAAGCAAATCAACCTGTATCGCTTGCTGCCACATCGAAAAATCATTCTGCGTTAAAGGTCCAATCGGACCTTGAATAGCCGCATTATTTATCAATACGTCCAAACTTGGCAATGTTTCTTTGACCTTAACAATCAATTCTAATACCTGAACTGGATCGCCCAAATCGCAGGCAATACGTACAATGCTCTGTCCATCTCGCTCAGGAAGTGAGCTTGAAACTCTCTGTAATCCTGATCCACTTCGCGCAATCATGTAGAGGTTATACCCCTCATCCCAAAAGCGTTTGCACAAAAACGCCCCCAAACTCTTAGATGCACCTGTAATAAAACATGTTTTATTAGTTTTCAATTGCTATTCCATATGGTTGTTTGGATACTTTATGACGATAATCAACCAATCTACCAATAAGATTCCAGGGCAGTATGTCAAATAAAATACTCCGATTATTTAATCTAAATGTTTTTAGAATTTTGTATTTTATAATATCGACGAATCCATCTAAAAAAACAAACTCATTTGGTTGAAATCCCGCCATACTTAAACACTTGCATAAAGTTTCAGGCTCATAAAATGAAATAT
>CAIYXP010000204.1 GCA_903930145.1 uncultured Methylococcaceae bacterium | reverse complement strand
GTACTGGGTTGATTATAAATAGCTTGTCGTCTCATCAACCATCCCAAGACCCTCTCCCCCGGCCCCTCCCCCTGCGAGGGGGAGGGGAGTAAAAACAATAGTTTGCAAGTTGTGTAGATACCTATGCCCTGCGGGAGAGGGTTATGGTGAGGGGTAATCTCAAATTGTTTAAACGCTCTAAACTTGCCGACTAGGATTTAGGTTGAGTAGCCTTTTTCGCCGCTGCCAGAGCAGCAAATCCTATTTCCCTTTTCTTTTCTTCAGATATAGGATTGCGCTCATTCCACTCCAATTCCTCCAACGGCAACTCGTCCAAGAAACGGCTAGGCTTGCAATCGGTCATTTCACCGTATTTTTTCCGGTGAGTGCAATAGCTGAACGTTAACTGCTTTTGTGCGCGAGTAATGCCGACATAAGCCAAGCGGCGCTCTTCTTCGATGGCATTTTCCTCAATGCTGGTCTGATGGGGCAGTAGGTTCTCCTCCATGCCGACCAAATAGACATACGGAAACTCCAAACCCTTGGCAGCATGAAGCGTCATCAGGCTCACCCGGTCTCCACTGTTTTCCTCTTCTTGCCGGTCGAGGATGTCTAACAGCATGATCTTGGCAACGACTTCTTCCAAGCTCTTGTCTTCCAATCCTTCCTCTTTGGAAAGTCGTCGCAACCAATCCAATAATTCGCGTACATTACTCATGCGCCGGTCGGCTTGAGCATCACTGGTGCTGTTCTCTTGCAGCCAGTCCTCGTAATTCAAGGCTTCGATGAACTCGTCCACCACGGCAAATGTATCACCACGTTGGGCGCGTTCAGCCACATCCACGAGCCAGTTGGAAAAATGGCGCAGTTTCTTGACGGCAGCTTCGGACAAAGACTGTTCCAAACCCAATTCAAAGCAAGCCGTGAACAGGCTGACATGGCGTTGAGTGGCGTATTGACCTAGTTTTTCCAAAGTGGTCGGCCCAATTTCCCGGCGTGGCGTATTCACCACTCGCAGGAATGCCTGATCGTCGTCGGGGTTAACCATCAACCGCAGATAGGCGAGTATGTCTTTGATTTCGGTATTGGCAAAAAACGAAGCCCCTCCACTAAGAAAATAAGGGATGCTATGTTCACGCAAAGCCCGTTCAAACAAGCGAGACTGATGATTGCCCCGGTATAGGATGGCATAATCCGAGAACTGAGTGCTGTGCCGAAATTTATGGTGGATAATATCTGAGGCGATTTGACGCGACTCGGCAATTTCCTCCTTGGACTTTATCACTCTCGGCTGGTCGCCGGGTCCGAATGCACTCCATAAGCGCTTTTCGAATACATGGGGATTATTGGCAATCAATTGGTTGGCGATTTTCAAAATGCGCCCAGTTGAGCGGTAATTTTGTTCCAACTTAATGACTTGCAGCCGGGGATAATCCTGCTGCAATTGGGTCAGGTTTTCCGGTTTGGCCCCGCGCCAGGAATAAATCGACTGGTCGTCATCCCCCACCACGGTGAAACGCCCTAAATTGCCGGTCAGCAATTTGACCAATTGATATTGGGTGATATTAGTGTCTTGATATTCATCCACCAACAGATACCGAATCTGGTTGCGCCATTTTTCCAATACCTCGGCCTGCTCCTTAAACAATAATACTGGCTGCAAAATCAAATCGTCAAAATCCACCGCGTTATAGGCTTTGATCTGTCGGGTATATTCCTCATACACACGGGCGGCAATGATTTCATCGGGCATACCACCCTCCGCTATTGCCTGTTGTGGCAACACAAACTGGTTTTTCCAACGGCTTATTTGCCAGCCATATTGATCCACTTTTTCGAGGTCATACACCTGCGGCCCGTGCTTGATGAGTTCCTTCAATAACAGTTTCCGATCATGCTCGTCAAAAATCGAAATAGCCGATTTAAACCCCAGAGCTTTATGTTCACGGCGGACGATGTCCAGCCCTAAGGCATGAAACGTGGATACCCGCAAACCGCGAATATCCTTGCCTTGAACCAGTTTGCCAACACGGGATTTCATTTCCCTAGCCGCTTTATTAGTAAACGTCACCGCCGCTATATGTCGGGCGGGTGTGCCTTGTTTGATTAAATAGGCGATTTTCTCGGTAATCACCCGTGTCTTGCCGCTCCCCGCCCCGGCCAGCACCAGCAAGGGATGGTCTAGCAGTTTAACAGCGGCGAGTTGTTGGGGGTTTAACGTGGAGGGGTTGGGCATTAGGTGTTAAATAATTTCCTTGATGTCTTCCCAATCGACAAATTCGCTTTCATCTCCTACCTCTAAGCGAGCTTGTATCGTCTTCACCGCAGAAATTTCTTCTAGTGATAAGCTGTCTTCATCATCGAAAACATGGCAGCGGTCTTCTGGCAATAAACGTAATAAACCAATCACGTTGGAATGAATCCGATCATTGGCTTCAAGACAATTGGTTGTAATATATAAATCACTCATTTTACACACTGAGTTTCAAAAGAATCAATAACAGCTTGCCAAGCACCTAGTAATTTCGGAAGTAACTGAAGAGTATGACGGTCATTATCAATAATCACTTGATGACCTTCCAACCTTAGAAATAACCATTCATAACCATTGGTCACCACTCCATAAATGAAGGGCGTATCTTCGCCATTTCTTTCATTAAACAGTCGTGCGGCGTACATTTCAGCAATACATTGTGAAGAGGCATCTATCAAGTCTTGGTTGTGTTTAGCCTCAACGACAGCAATTAATGGGCTTTCGATAAAAGCGGCATCATATTTTTTCGAGATAATAAAATCACAAAATCCAGTTAACCCCCGCTTGGCATCCACGTTAAATTGATACCCAGAAAAATAAGTTAACTTTTTAGGGTTCCTCAACCGAATTTCAGTTAAGATAGGTGTTATCAATAACTCAGATTTTGCCTTCTCTGATTCGATGGGTACTTCCTTATTAATGGAAAGCGTTTTTAGCAAAAACTCAGAAGGTTCGATCAGTTTAACCGAATGGAATAATGATCTTCGGATAGTGGAAATTCCCAACTTTTTAATGTCTTCAATGGTAAAGTTTGAATAGGATTTTTTCATCAGAATAGTTCTCAGAATAATATAGCTATCAAAATTCAGTGTCATTCTGTATCCCGGATGTAGCCGCTTTGCGGCGTAATCCGGGTGGTTCATGAATCGGAAACTCATGTCTTGCCGCTACCCGCCCCGGCCAGCACCAGCAAGGGATGGTCTAGCAATTTGACGGCGGCGAGTTGTTGGGGGTTTAAGGTTGAGGGATTGGACATAAAGCTCGAATCGCACGGAAATTACTTGTAAACATCACCACGACTTCCCGCAGTCATGAGATAAATGATAAGTTCCTGCTCATATACTCGGTAAATCAACCGATATTGACCCACCCTTAATCTATAGACTGATTCTCCAAAGCCTTTCATAGGCTTAATATCCAATTTTGGATGTCGGATGGGATCGTATCGGAGGTCTTCCAACTTATTACGAAAATGTGTTTGCCAATCAGGATTAAGGCTTAGAATAAACTTTTTTACTTGTTTATGTACTTTAATCTTATAAGTGGGCATCAAAAAGTTTCCTTGATGTCATCCCAATCGACAAATTCACTTTCATCTCCTACCTCTAAGCGAGCTTGTATCGCTTTCATCGCCGAAATTTCTTCTAGTGATAAGCTGTCTTCATCATCGAAAACATGGCAGCAGTCTTCTGGCAATAAACGTAAAAAACTAATCACTTGGGAATAAATTCGATCATCGACTTCTAGGCTAATGGTTTTCATAATTAATTAACTACTTTTAAACACTGAATGGTCATAATTTTTTCTCCAGCATCAGCAAATTTCTCGTTCCCACGCTCCAGCGTCACTGCCAATAAGTTAAGCCGTCATACCGGCATGGATGCCGGTATCCAGGCCAAGGACGGTAACTTGTCGATTGTGTAAATGCCTGTTAAAGCATCGTAACAGTTTCCGGTTTGCCTTCCATGGACGCTGGATTTCGGCATCCATACCGAAATGACGAGTTACCCAATCCTTAACTTAATGTCAGTGACACTCCAACGTGGGAATGTAGTTATTGCGTTCTAACGCCATGACCGCTGGAGCGGACAACATGGGTTCCCACGCTGGAGCGTGGGAACCAGAATAGAGGCTTTCACGATCCATCGTCCAACAATTTCTCCAATTGGTCTTTGAATTGGCGTTTCAAATGTTCGATATTATCGTAGCCTGTATAGAAATGCCCTAGGTCACCTAATTTCTTTTTGAAATTGAGCAATGATAAAACCTCTACTCCAACATTTCCCATATTCACAGGTGCATTCTTAAAAAATGCATAAATGCTAGGCTTTTTGGTCTGTATAAATTTCTGATGGGC
>CAIYXP010000203.1 GCA_903930145.1 uncultured Methylococcaceae bacterium | reverse complement strand
TCCAGCGGGACAGGCCCAGCATCGTGACGCGGCCTGTCATCGCCAGCACGGCCTCGACGATGATGGCGAGTTGGTTCAAGGTGCGCCGGTTCAAGTGTGGACTCAACGCGCTTAGGGTTGCTATGATTTCAGTCATGGTCAGATTGGGATCAGATGCCGGACGTTGTGGTAAACACCGGTATTCTACCTTTTCTGACCACCCACCCTTGCCCCGAACCTCAAAAATCACTCATGCTGATTGGCGAAGGTATTGTACTTACCTACAGACTTTATTGAGGAAATCAATCCTTCCATATTACGAAATGTTTTTCGCTCGTTTTTATGATCTGCAACGAGCTTATTTATGGGCACAATCAATCGACCTTGACGTGCTGGAAGGCCACCCTGTGAATTACCAGACGCAGCCATTTCTTTAACTAGTTATAAGCGGCTTTTCCCTTCAGGAAGATGTGCCATTTGGTTTGACCTCAGCCTTTGTACATATTGCAGTTAAGGGATGGAAGATTGTAATTACCTCAACAATAAGCGTATGAATATCTTTGGCTCCATTCGATTTTGGCCTATAGGAAAAAATTGAACCCATATGTTCGTCAACCTGCGCTAGCCATCCACAGCTTCGAATCTCAGTCTTTGCTCTAGGGATGCCTTCAGAATTCATTAGCTCAATAACTCTCTTGCGAAGTCCTTCCAATCGAGACAAGTTACTTAGTACATGCAGTGTAGATGGTTCGTCATTGCGGAGATTTTGGATTAACTTATAGACATTGGCATAACTTCTAACAGCTTTTGTGCTTTCAAACGGAACGATGAACAGATCAGCCGGGACAATTGCATTTTCCATGATTGGACTGATTTGATTTGGACTGTCAATTACGACAAAATCATACTTTGCCGTGATTTCTTCCAATAGTTTACTGAGAAGCATGTAATATTCGGAATCATCCGTCATTCGTCTACCTAGTTCTTCGAGAGTTTCAGCGCTTGCTACAAATGAAAGGTTATCGACATCCGTTTCTTGAATAACGTCCGAAAGCAATGCTATCCCTGCCATTGGGAGAACAATTGTGCCTTCGCTATTGATTCCATCACCAGATATCAGCCATTGTGTAACTTGTGCCTGAGGGTCCATATCCATTAGCAGTGTCATGAATCCTTTGTTGGCTAGACCGGCAGCGAGGTTCATTGCAATTGTGCTCTTACCGCATCCACCCTTTGCATTGATTACTGTGATGACTTTCATAGCAGCTGTACGCTGACGTTTATCGTTATGATTTTTGCTTGGTTTGTACCACAATTATGTGGTTTTTAACTGTGGAAGATTGTCTCTGAGATGTTCATCTTGATTTTGTTGACTATAAATGTCGATGAGATTGAATAATAAAGTTCCCTTTTTGCTAAGAAGCTTCAGATTGGCTACTGCAATGATGTCTAGAGTAACACTAGTTGTTTTAGTTCGTGCGCTCATGATTAAGCCTATAAATTTTTTATCATACACCACTATAGTTAAACATTTATTGCTTTGATCTGCTAGCTATAACTTTAATTTCCTACACATCTGCCAGTTCTTGAGGGACGTTTCAGCTAAGCGTGTCAACTTTGCTGTAAGAATTTCCGAATTAGCAATTGCCCTGTTAAATATAATGTATATTTGATTTACTCCCTTATCATTCCAATTTTGGAAACTTTATAACAGTTTTGCCGCTTCTTGGTAAATTGCCGATATGACGCAGTAGGTTTTCCATCTGCTTGGGTGTCATCGGCGGGCCTTGGGCAAGGTGGCGTTGCACCCGCTCGGACTTGTCCCGAAGCGTGAAGGTGCAGGGCAGATGGTAGAGGGCATCTTGGCGGACCCGATGGATCAGGTACTCGGCGGGGTTGAAGGCGGGCGAGTACGGCGG
>CAIYXP010000202.1 GCA_903930145.1 uncultured Methylococcaceae bacterium | reverse complement strand
GTCGATGTCTCCCCCGATCCATACGACAATTATTTGTTGTCCATGGCTTTAGGTGGCAAAGCAGATTTTCTGGTAACGGGCGATAAACATGATCTTCTGTTTCTCGGTCGTCACGCAGCCACAAAGATTGTTTCTGTCCATGATTTTATATCCATGATGAACAGTTGAATCCTCGCTCACTTAGGAAAGCCCTTGCAGTATATAGCAATCATCGTTTACGGAATAGAAAATCTATTATGAGCCAACTGCTTATCAACGAGTACCTCAAGCAACTCGACCTCATCAAAAAGCATAGCGGCAGTAGCCGCGAAATTATCCTCCGCGAAGCCTTCAAAGATTTGCTAAAGGCGTGGGGTCATCAACACAACCTCGTTTTCTTGGCTGAATATCGACTGATAACCGCAACTAAAACCAATATCGCCGTCGATGGGGCATTGATGCATGAATTGCGCATGGCTTTGGGTTATTGGGAAGCGAAGGACGAGAAAGACGACCTCGAAGCCGAAATCCAAAAGAAATTCAAGAAGGGCTATCCACAAGACAACATCATCTTTTCCGATGATGTGACCGCCGTGTTGATTCAAAACAAGAATGAAGCCATGCGCTGCGACATGACCGACACGCAAGCACTGGCTAAACTGCTTAAACTATTTTTCAGTTTCGAGCGCCCGGAGATTGCCAACTTCCGGGCGGCGGTGGAGCAGTTCAAGCAAGACTTGCCCGCCGTGCTGCAAGCCTTGCGGGATATGATCGAAAAAGCCCATGTCGGCAATGCCAAGTTTAGGCAAGCGGCACAAGACTTTCTAGTTCATGCCCAAGAAGTCATTAACCCCAACTTGACTGCCGCCGATGTTCGCGAAATGCTGATCCAGCATATCTTAACGGAGGAAATCTTTGCCAAGGTGTTTGACGATAGTGATTTTCACCAGCATAACAATGTCGCCCGAAAATTGTACGAGTTGGAAGCCGAGTTTTTCACCGGCAATTTGAAAAAGCAAACGCTGAAAGGCTTGGAAACCTATTATGCCGCCATTCGTGCCGCCGCCGCGCAAATCAGCAGCCACCATGAGAAACAAACCTTCCTGAAAGTCATCTATGAGAATTTCTACAAGGTTTACAACATCAAAGCCGCCGACCGTTTGGGCGTGGTGTATACCCCGAATGAAATCGTCCGCTTCATGATTGACGGTGCGGATTGGTTGGTCGAAAAGCATTTCGGGAAAAGCTTGATTGACCCCAATGTTGAAATACTCGACCCGGCAACCGGAACCGGCACGTTCATCTGTGAGTTATTGGAACATTTCCGGGGCCAACCCGCCAAGCTCAAGCACAAATACCTTAACGAACTCCATGCCAATGAAGTCGCCATCCTGCCTTATTATGTTGCCAATCTGAATATCGAATCCACCTATGCTGCAATAACCAGCGAATATGAAGAATTCCCCAATCTGTGTTTTGTCGATACGCTGGATAATGTCGGCTTGCACACCGCCGCCAAAGGCACGACGGCGGATATTTTTGGCAGCGTTTCGGAAGAAAATGTCGCTCGCATCAATCGGCAAAACAGCAAGCGCATCAGTGTAGTCATTGGCAATCCGCCGTATAACGCCAATCAAGCCAACGAAAACGACAATAATAAAAACCGGGAATATCCAAGTATCGACGAACGCATCAAGAATACCTACATTAAAGCAAGCACTGCGCAAAAAACCAAACTCTACGACATGTATGCACGTTTTTTCCGTTGGGCGAGCGATAGGTTAAGCGATAATGGTGTGCTGGCTTTTGTGACGAATCGCAGCTTCATTGAAAGCCGCACGTTTGACGGGTTTCGTAACACCGTAGCACAGGAATTCAGCGAGATATACCTAATGGATTTAGGCGGGGACGTGCGTTCCAACCCCAAACTAAGCGGAACCAAGCACAATGTCTTCGGCATTCAAACCGGCGTGTCGATTAGTTTCATGGTCAAGAAAAAGGCCAAGCAGACTGGCAAAAAAGCAGTAGCTCTTACTCAAGCCCGAATCTTTTATACCCGCCGCCCGGAAATGGAGACGGCGGAGGAAAAGCTAGCTTTCATCGGTAACTCAAAAGCATCAGATATGCATTTTGAAATCCTTAAACCTGATGACAGAAACAATTGGATTGCTGTTGAGGATACCGAAGAAATGCCGCCACTGGCTGATAAGCAAGTTAAAAATGGACAGTCAAAAGCTGCAATCTTTCGCATTTTTTGTTGGGGAAATTCATCAAATAGAGATGAATGGGTTTATGACATTGATGAAAAAATCGAACTTGCCAAAGCAAAGTATTTGAGTCAAACCTACAATCATTTATTGAAATCCAATAATAGGTTATTTCCGAACTCAGTTAAATGGAGTAACGATTTAAAAACGCGATTTCTTCAAAATAAGGTAAGCACATTCAATAAACAAGCTCTGGTCAATGCATATTGGAGACCATTTACTAGAGTATTTCTCTATGGCGAAAAACTTTTTAATGATCGACTAACTGAACACCACTTTGCTTCATTTGGATTGGAACTTGATAAAGCTAATCAAGTTATGATGGTTTGTGGTCATCAGCAAATTCCATTTACCGTTCATGCTGTTGATGTCATGCCTGATGCCGGTTATGCATCAAGGGCTACCCAAATGTTCCCACGATGGATATATTCGGCTGATGGGGAACGTATCGATAATATTACTGCTTGGAGTCTGAAGAAATTTTCAGCACAGTATAAACCCGAAATTAGCACCGGAAAAAAATCACGAAAAATCACCAAAGAAGCCATTTTCCATTATTGCTATGCGGTGCTGCATGATCCCATCTACCGTGAAAAATACGCACTGAACTTAAAGCGTGAGCTTCCTAGAATCCCATTTTATGCGGATTTCTGGCAATGGGCGGCATGGGGCGAGGAATTGATGAAGCTGCATATCGGATATGAATCCGTTAAACCCTATCCACTTGAACGCACGGACATAACCGATGAAAAAGCCAAAGCAGCGGGGTTGAAGCCCAAAACCTTGCTTCGTGCCGAAAAAGCCGCAGGGACGATTACGCTGGATACCGAAACCAGCTTACGCGGCATCCCGCCCGAAGCTTGGGAATACAAGCTCGGCAACCGCTGCGCATTAGAATGGATACTCGACCAATACAAGGAAAAGAAACCGAAAGACCCGACCATCCGCGAGAAATTCGACACCTACCGTTTTGCCGATTACAAGGAAAAAGTCATCGACCTGCTGACCCGTGTAACGACCGTCAGTGTTGAGACCCTCCGCATCATCCAACTCATGAGGGAAGCGATTCGATGAACCAAGCAAGGTAAGCAGTGAAAAAGATTGCTGACCAACTTTCTGATTTTTACGAACCCGATGATGTTCGGCTATGGTTATTTTCGCGTCAAAAGCTTCTAAAAAGCGAAACTCCCGCCAATCTAATCCAACAGGGACGGGCGAATGAGGTGATTGCCGTGATTGATCAACTCCACGATGGTGTATATATTTGATTAATGGGAGATACTTGGTTGATCCATAATCCAGCATTGCTTGACCAATTGAGTTCGTCCCTGTGATTTTTTGCTTGTTAAATTTGGTGATAAACTACTCCAACCCTAGCTTCCTTTTGCCCATCCAACCATGCAAGATTGCATTCCTAGTCGGCTCAATTGGCAAAAAGGAAAGGCAAGCGAGGACATGAATAAGATTTTTTAGCGGCTCCACTATTCTTTGAACTATATTTACTTATCTGACTAGTATGCATTTATTACGCGAACGATGGCGTACTTTAATCCGGCAAACCATTTTGGCTGAATGACACTGCTCATCTGCAATTTTCACTTAGGGTCAACAACAGGCATAGTCCTTAAGCATCTGGCCCCTATTCACTGTAGAACATTATGACTCCAGAACAATTTGAAACTTACACCCGCGAAGGATACAACCGTATTCCCATAGCCCGGCAAGTGCTTGCCGATTTGGATACCCCATTAAGCGCCTATCTCAAACTGGCTGACGCACCCTACACCTATTTGTTTGAATCGGTGCATGGGGGCGAAAAATGGGGCCGCTATTCGATCATCGGCCTGCCTTGTCAAACCGTGGTCAAAGTCTGCGGGAACGCCATCACCATCGAACGGGACGGGCAAATCCAAGAATCGCTTACTGTGGAAAATCCACTGCAATGGATCGAAGCTTTCTCAGGGCAATTCAAAACCCCGGAAATCGCCGGATTCCCACGCTTCACCGGCGGCTTAGTCGGCTATTTTGGCTATGAAACCATGGCTTATATCGAGCCTCGCCTGAAGACCGACAAACCCGACCCCATCGGCAACCCGGACATTCTGCTAATGGTCTCGGAAGATGTGTTGGTGTTTGACAATCTGAGTGGTAAGTTGCTGATTGTGACCCATGCCAACCCTGCCGAAAGCGATGCTTATCATAAGGCCGAGTCAAAATTGGATGGGTTGGTGGAAACCCTACGCAATAAAAGCCTTCCTCCCCGCGACCAGAAACCTCCGACACAGGTAGACGAAGCGGATTTTGTCTCCGGTTTCACCCAAGAAGGTTTTGAAAACGCGGTGCGTAAGGTCAAGGAATACATTGTCGAGGGCGATACCATGCAAGTGGTGCTGTCACAACGCTTGTCCATTCCTTACACGGCTGCGCCGATGGATTTGTATCGTGCCTTGCGTTGCCTCAACCCTTCGCCTTACATGTACAATCTGAATCTAGGTGATTTTCATATTGTCGGTTCCTCCCCGGAAATTTTGGTGCGCTTGGAAGATGGCACGGTCACGGTTCGCCCCATCGCTGGAACCCGTAAACGTGGCAAAACGGCGGAAGAAGATTTGGCTTTGGAACAAGATCTGCTGGCCGACCCCAAAGAATTGGCCGAGCATTTGATGCTGATTGACCTAGGCCGCAATGATGCGGGCCGAGTTGCGGAAACCGGCACGGTCAGAGTCACCGACCAGATGATCGTCGAACGCTATTCCCATGTCATGCACATCGTCTCCAACGTCAACGCCCAGTTGAAAACGGGCTTGAATGCGTTTGACGTGTTGTCAGCCACCTTCCCCGCCGGCACGGTCAGCGGTGCGCCAAAGATTCGAGCCATGGAAATCATTGCCGAATTGGAACCCGTCAAGCGCGGCGTGTATTCCGGCGCAGTGGGTTATATCGGCTGGTCGGGGAATCTGGACACGGCGATTGCCATCCGAACCGCCGTCATCAAAGATGGCACATTACACATCCAAGCTGGGGCGGGCATCGTCCACGACTCCATCCCATTGAATGAATGGGAGGAAACCATGAACAAAGGCCGCGCCGTGTTCCGTGCCGTGGCATTGGCAGAAGCCGGACTAGAAAGGGGAGAAAGCCTGTGAGCACCCGCATATTGATGATCGACAATTACGATTCCTTCACCTATAACCTCGTCCAATATTTTGCCGAATTGGGCGCGGAAGTGGAGGTTGTGCGCAACGACCAAATCCCATTGGAGGAAATCGAGTCCATCAACCCCGACAAGATCGTCATTTCCCCCGGCCCTTGCACCCCCAAGGAAGCGGGCATTTCGGTTCCGACCATACTGCGCTACCAAGGCCGTTACCCCATTTTGGGCGTATGCTTGGGGCATCAAAGCATAGGCCATGCCTTCGGCGGCAATGTCATCCATGCCAAATCCATCATGCATGGCAAAACCTCAATGGTTCATCATCATGACATAGGCGTGTTCAAAGGCTTGAAAAATCCTTTGCAGGCCACCCGCTATCATTCCTTGGTCATCGAACAATCCAGTTTGCCGGATTGTTTGGAAATCACCGCTTGGACCGAAGACCCACACGGCAATGTCGATGAAATCATGGGGGTTAGGCATAAAACTTTGGATATAGAAGGCGTGCAATTCCACCCGGAATCCATTTTGACCGAACAAGGCCATGAGTTATTGGCGAATTTTTTGAGGCGTTAACAGTTTGGGGGTAGGCTTATTTATATCCTACCCCCGGCCTAGATGTAATCGATTTGATGGAGGTAAGCATGGAAATTAAACCGATTAGAACTGATGAGGATTACCGTGCGGTTCTCGGAAAAATAGAAACTCTTATGATGGCTGAAGCCAACTCTCCCGAAGGCGAAAGACTTGATGTGTTAGTAACTTTGGCGGAGGCATACGAAAAGAAAAATTATGCGCTAGATTTGCAGCAATTCTCATTTTGGCGTGGAAGCCGTCATTCCGGCATGGACTGCCGGAATCCAGTGCCATGGACGGTAACGGGTCGGCTGCGTAAGTGTTCGATTAAGCACTGTGAGTGAACCCATGTTTCACGTCCATGTGACTGGATGCATTCGGAACATCCCTGTCCCGAACCCTCAGGGCGGTTGATGCGTGCAAATCGGCTGTCCTGCCGATTTGTCCTGCTTCCCGGCAGGAATGACGGGGTATACATCAACGCTTTGCCTCATAGTGAGAATTGCTGCAATTACACGAGGTTTTGGATTTGGAGTTTTTGCCGTGAAAAAAAACCAGCACCTATGCCACATAACAAAGAGGATAATATGAATTACCGAGACATTATCACCATTGAACCGGATAAGCGGGGTGGAAAACCCTGTATTCGGGGCTTGCGGATTACAGTTTATGACGTGTTGGAATATTTGGCTTCGGGTATGACAACTGAAGAGATTCTCGCTGATTTTGATTATTTGACTTCAGAGGATATTCAAGCTTGCTTAAGTTATGCCGCTGACCGAGAGCGGCATCAATGGATTGTCAATGCATGAAGTTATTGTTCGATGAAAATCTGTCGCCTCGTTTAGTGGCGGCGTTGAGCGACATCTTTCCAGAATCGGCGCATGTGGACAGGTTAGGCATGGGAGGTGAGCCTGATCCTGTGATTTGGGAATTTGCCAAACAACATGGCTATATTCTTGTCAGCAAAGATTCCGATTTTCACGAAAGAAGCCTGTTATATGGGTATCCGCCGAAGGTCGTTTGGATTAGGCGTGGCAATTGTTCAGTTCGGCATATTGAATTGATTCTGAGAAACAAAGCTACGGAAATAGCACGATTAAGTGCCGATGAAGAATTGACTTATTTGATTTTGTTGTAATTGGTGATAAGCTGAGTAATATTAAAAGAGCTTGATATGACGATGAAATGTGGGCAATCTACAGTAGCCATGTGGGGGCAAAGTGCAGCCTTGCGTATACCCACGGATGTGCTTCATGCTTCAGGTTTGCATCTCGGTCAACAAGTTGAGTGAATCGACGGATACCGGGGTAATTATTGTCCGCCC
>CAIYXP010000201.1 GCA_903930145.1 uncultured Methylococcaceae bacterium | reverse complement strand
TTTTGTTGTCCATGAGTGGCGTATACCATTTATTGTCTGGCGGAGCGGGCAGGATGGTATTGCAACGGCTGGACCATGCTGGCATTTTCCTGCTCATCGCAGGAAGCTTCACGCCTTTGCACGTTATCATGTTCAAGGGTTTTCTACGCTGGGGGATATTGTCCATCATCTGGACTCTGGCAATCGCCGGGCTTACTCTCAAAGTCATTTTCTTTGACAGCATCCCCGAATGGATAAGCCTAAGCGTCTATCTAGGGCTAGGTTGGCTGGGCATGATTTCAGGATCATTGCTGGCTCGAAGGTATGGCGTGTCTTTTATCAAACCACTCGTGTTGAGTGGCTTGTCATATTCCTTGGGTGGAATCACCGAATATTTGCGTTGGCCTGTGTTAATTCCCGGCATCATTGGCCCTCATGAAATATTCCATATTGCAGTCATCTTCGGGATCGGATTTCACTGGCATTTCATTGGTCAGTGTTTGGATAAAACTCAAGAACTTCCCTAGATGGCCCATCCTGCACGCTCATAGGAAGAGACTTGGGTGATTAATGATCAGACTCACCCAAAGTCAATATCTTTTGCAGTATCATAGACAGTATTTTCCAGTTTCCCTTTCCGCTCAAGCCCGGATATTAATATGAAGCTTCCGAATCTATTGCGTCCAAAATGGCAACATTCCAATGATTCAATCCGCTTGTCTGCTGTTCAAAAGTTGGACGATCAAGCAATACTCGCCGAAATAGCCAAGCATGATCCAGACATCACCGTGCGGGTAACCGCCATTCACAAAATAAACGACCAAGACTTTTTGGCGAGTATTGCCATTTCCGATGGGGATGAAGCCATCCGTGTTGCCGCCCTAGCCAATGTAAACGAACAGACGTTATTAGCCGATGTGGCGAGGAATGGCAAACATTCAGCGACAAGGTTCACTGCGATTTGGAAACTAGACGAACCCTTGTTGCTTGCCAATGTTGCCAATACCACCGACGATGTAACCATAGGCAATGCGGCGGTGGAAAAATTGGACGTTCAAACCCTGCTTTGTGACATTGCCAAGCAGGCCAGCCTTTCCGAAGTGCGTGAAGCTGCTTTCCATAAACTTGAGGATCAAGGAGTTATCGCCGATATTGCAAAGAAAGCCGATGATGCGGAACTACGTTCCGTCGCGTTAGGCAAGCTGACCGAGCAAACTGTCGTTGCCGAAGTGGCCCGCGATGCCGGTCATGCGGACGTTCGAAAAAATGCATTGCAGCGGGTGACTGACGAGGCTGTTTTAGCGGAAATAGCGAAACATTCGGCTGATCCTGAAACCCGCATGTCTGCCATGGAAAAGCTGTTCGACCAAGCCAGCCTGATTGATGTTGCCAAACACGCCAGCTTTGAAGACACCCGTTCCTATGCAGTGCAAAAACTAGCGGACCAGTCCACCTTGGCTGAAGTGGCAAGGACTGACCCGGATGCTTTTGTGCGTAAATCAGCCGTACAAAGATTGATTGACCAAACCGTCATAGCCAGCATTGCCTGGAACGATAACAATACCTTCGTGCGCGAGGCTGCCGTCCTCAGATTGACGGACCAGACTTTGATTGCCGAAATAGCACTAGGCAATTCCAGTTGGGCCGTGCGGAAAACTGCGACTCACAGACTGCAAAACCAAGCCTTGCTTGCCAGCATCGCGGATCGGGACGAAGAAACCTATGTGCGCGAGACAGCCGTGCATAATTTGACCGATCAACAATTATTAAGCCACATTGCCCAAAACAATAGTATATGGTCGGTGCGTAAGCTGGCAGTGCAAGAACTGACCGACCAAGCCCTGATCGCACAAGTCGCAATAAACGATGAAAACACCTATGTCCGGGAAGCCGCTGTACAGAGTTTAACTGACCTGTCTGTCCTTGCCGGTGTCGCCAAACAGGCCCAAGATGCGTGTGTGCGCAAAGCGGCTGCCCACAAACTGGGCGATCCTTCAGTTTTCGCCGAGGTCGCCAAAACCGATGCAGATTGGTGTGTGCGAAAATATGCAGTCTGGGAATTAAGCGACCCAATCATCCTTGCCGAAATTGCCAAACAGGATGACAACGGCTTAGTGCGCGAAGCTGCCGTCCTAAAGTTATCCAATGATGCCATCCTCACGGAAATTGCCAAGACTGACCCGGCTGCTTACGTTCGCAAAGCAGCCATCCGCAAATTGACCGCCCCTAGGGTGGATTCATGAGGTTTGACATGCGGTGGAAGTGGGCTTCAATAGTCAATATGCACCTTCAAGCTTAAATCTGGCAGCAAAAAATGTCTGAATTAATGCCGCTGCACGACAACCGCGAAACCGCCGAAGCATTGTTGAAGGTTTTGCAAGGACTCGTTGAAGAACTTCATCCGGGTAGGCCATTATCGAACATTTCCCTAGACAGTTCTTTGGACAAGGATTTAGGCTTGGATAGCCTAGGTCGAGTGGAATTAATGCACCGCATTGAACGGCGTTTCGATATGACCCCGCCCGAACGTTTGTTTGCCGAGGCTGAGACCCCGCGTGACCTGTTGCGCGCCTTGTTGCAAGGTTTGCCGACAACAACCCATCCCCATGCAGGCGGTGTCTTGGAGCTTGTCAACTTGACATCGGGCAATTGGCAACCTGCCCCGCAAGAGGCCGATACCTTGGTTGCCGCATTGAATTGGCATGTTGCCCAACATCCAGACCGGAACCATATCCGTTTTTATAGCGATGACGATGAAGGCCAGACTTTAAGCTATCGTCAACTGCAAATCGAGTCTGCCAAAGTTGCGACTGGTTTGCAAACAGCCGGTCTGCTTCAAGGTCAGGCTGTCGCCATCATGCTACCGACTGGGCCAGATTATTTTTTTAGCTTCTTCGGCGTGTTATTAGCCGGCGGTGTGCCGGTTCCCATGTATCCGCCGCCTAGGATGGCGCAACTGGAGGAACAATTGCGCCGCTATGTGGCGATACTTTCCAACTGCGCCGCCCCGGTGATGATCACCGTGCCTGAGGGAAAGCAACATACCCAGTTGCTTTGTTCGTTGGTGGGAAGCCTGTCACAAGTGGTGACTGTGGCAGAGCTTGCCAGCGTTGGCGGAAGTCATGTCAGCCCCGCCATCAAGCCCACAGACATAGCCTTTTTGCAATACACTTCGGGTAGCACCGGCACACCCAAAGGCGTGGTGTTGACCCACGCCAATTTGATGGCAAATGTTCGTGCGATGGGCATGGCAGTCGATGTCCGGCCTGACGATGTGTTTGTGAGTTGGCTACCACTCTATCACGACATGGGTTTAATTGGTGCATGGCTAGGCAGTCTTTATCACGCCATCCCTTTGGTGGTGATGCCACCCTTGAGCTTCATCTCTAAACCGGTGCGGTGGTTAAATGCGATTCACCGCTATCGTGGCACCTTGTCGGCCTCGCCGAATTTTGGCTATGAAATTTGCTTGCGCCGATTGGCGGAAAGCGAAACGGCCGGGTTAGACTTGTCCTGTTGGCGGGCAGCCTTCAATGGCGCAGAGGCGGTGGTGCCGGAGACCATCGAACGTTTTATAGAACGGTTCAAGCCGAATGGCTTCAAGGCAGAATCCATGTTGCCTGTTTATGGCCTAGCCGAGTCCTCGGTGGGTTTGGGTTTTCCTCAATTGGGGCGGGGTCCGTTGATCGACTGCATCCAACGCGAAGCCTTCAGCCTGCAAGGCACGGCAATCCCTGCCGACCCAAAGGACCCGACGGCTTTGCGCTTTGTTGCTTGTGGCTTGCCTTTGCCCGGTCACCAAATTCGAGTCGTGGACGATGGTGGGCGCGAATTGCCGGAGCGTCGGCAAGGCCGCATTGAGTTTCGTGGACCCTCCTCCACCAGTGGGTATTATCACAATAGCGAACATACCCGTGCCTTATTTGATGGCGAATGGTTAGTGACGGGCGACCTCGGCTACATCAGCGGTGGCGAGATTTTCGTCACTGGACGCAAGAAGGACATCGTCATCCGCGCCGGACGGAACATTTATCCCCAAGAAGTGGAGCAAGCCGTTAGTGACATAGAGGGCATACGCAAAGACTGCGTCGCCGTGTTTGGGGGCATTAATCCTAGCACTGGCACTGAACGGTTGATTGTTCTGGCGGAAACCCGACGATTGGAAGCGGTGCAAGGCGAGGCACTGAGAGCCAAAATCAACACCGTGGTCACCGATTTGATTGGCGAACCGCCAGACGATATTGTGCTTGCCCCGCCCGGTGCCGTGCTGAAAACCTCCAGCGGCAAAGTGCGGCGAGCCGCCATCCGCGAATTGTATGAGCGGGGTGAAGTCGGCAAAGCCCAGACTTCGACTGGCCTAGCCATGGCGGGTTTGGCTTGGCAAGGCTTGCAGACACAATTCCGAAGAAATTGGACAAAGGCCGGGGAATGGCTGTTTGCCGCTTATGCTTGGGGGGTGTTTGCCTTGTTTGCACCGATGGTGTGGGCCTCGGCAATGCTTCTACCAAGCCCGTCGGCGCGTTGGCGCGTCATGCGCACTTGCATAGTGGGTTTGCAAAGGGCCACTGGAACGCCATTGTTGGTCAATGGTTTGGAAAATCTTCCCACGGAGGGCCAGCCTTTTGTGATGGTTGCCAATCATTCCAGCTATCTGGATGTGTATGCACTCACTGCCGCCTTACCCCGCCGTCTGAGTTTTGTTGCCAAGATAGAACTGGCAGCGAATAAACTGTTGGGGGCAGCCCTGCGAAGGATAGGCACGGAATTTGTCGAGCGGTTTGATGCGGAAAAAGGGGCGCAAGATGCAAGCAAACTGGCTGATGCCTTGAAACAAGGCAAGCCTTTGGTTTTCTTCCCCGAGGGTACGTTCACCCGCCGCCCTGGCCTAATGCCTTTCCATCTAGGTGCATTTACCGCTGCCGTGGAAGCGGATATACCCGTGATACCCATTGCCCTGCGCGGAACCCGCTCCATGTTGCGCGGTGATAGTTGGTTTCCCCGGCGGGGCATCATCAGCTTGACGATTGGAAAACCCCTCCATCCTGCCCAGATTCAACACGAAACCGGCGGCGATGCTTGGAAGACCGCCATCAGCTTGCGGGACTTGTCACGCCAATACATTCTTCAGCATCTGCAAGAGCCTGATTTAGACAGGCTGTAAAATCACTGCAATAGCGTTTCTGCTCAACTGCCGAGTTAAAGTTAAATCCTTAATAATTCGGCGTAATCTCCTTCAACTCAGCTAATTTCCGCTTTAAGTCAGGACTATGTAGGCTCAGGAGCTTCATGGTTCGCAAACCCCATCTACCCCGCTTACATCATAATATATGCTTTTATGGAATAAGCTTCTATTTTTATATTCTTTTATGTTCGTAATTCTCTCGTTTATAGTACATCTCAAGCAAGGCAGAACCTAGTTTAGCCCTCCTCCTTATTTCTTTGTTGCG
>CAIYXP010000200.1 GCA_903930145.1 uncultured Methylococcaceae bacterium | reverse complement strand
GCTTCACCCGCTGCGTTAGACTCTGATGATGAGGACGAAATTTGGGACAGGGAAACCCGCGCTTGGGTGGCAAGGTTTGATTGATTTGATTGTTCACAGAAAAATGGGAATGGCAAAATAATGTTAAGATTATCATCGTTCCCACGCTCCGGCGTGGGAACGTAGTATGCCCGCTCCAGCGGTTATAGTCCCAGACCGTCAAATCATGCGTTCTCACGGAGACCGTGGTAACGATCAAATACTACCAAAAAATAACATTTTATCAAGCCTAACCATGACAATGTGACTTATGAATCGTAATATTACATGGCTTCATCTTTCTGATTTACATGCTCGTAAAAAGAGCGATTGGGATTTTAGGCAAATCAGCGATTCAATCGTTCGGGATTTAAAATCCATGCAAAAAGAGCAAGGACTTCGCCCTGATTTTATTTTCTTTACCGGAGATTTGGCTTTTGGGGCTGTTGATGGCGAAAGTATGATGGATCAATATCAGCTTGTTCGTATTTTTCTTGATTCGATTCGCAAAAGCTTTGAACCAGAAATTCCAATTCGCGATCTCTACTTGGTTCCAGGTAATCATGATGTGGATCGTTCTGAAATACTCCCTGAACAAACAGAATGGCTGAGAAATCCAGATCGCAAATTACTAGAGATTCAAACTGCGATGCAGAATGAGAAAAAGCAATGGAGGGCATGGATGGAAAGACTGGTTAATTATCGAAATTTTCTAAAAAGTTATGGCATGATCCATTTGGCACCGGATGATTCGCGGCTCATCTGGGCTGATGCCCGTCAAATTGCTGATATCCGATTGGGTATAGTTGGGTTAAATTCAGCTTGGTCTTGTGCCAACAACGATGATAAAGCAAAACTATGGTTAGGATTCGATTGGCAGATTGCACAGGCAAAACAGCTTATGGGAAAAGTGGATTTTGCAGTTGTTCTTATGCATCATCCTAGTAATTGGTTTACAGTTCATGAAGACCCTTCAGCTATTCGCCGTCTTCGACAAGAGTTTGCTATTGTTTTTCATGGTCATGAACATCAGGAATGGGTGGAACCAGATAGTGAAGGCCGTCTAATTTTATCTGCCGGAGCTTGCTATGAATCCTCTTGGATGGCAAATGGTTACAGTTTTGGTCAAATTGATCTCGACAAGGGTAACGCGAGAATTTGGCTGCAAGAGTGGGATTCCGTAGGAAGGGGTTGGGTTCCCAGAAATATTGCAGGGAAAGTAAAACATGGTATATGGAATATAAAAAATCTGCAATGGGTTATAGATTTACAAAATAAATCAGAGATAGATTTCGTTGAGTTAATTGAACATAATGATAATGCGGAAACTACTTCGAACTTGTCACCGATAGAACATTTTACTCAGAAATTTTGCCAACATATTATTAGTCAACATGACGTTTTAGAATTATTTGGGTGCGATATCCCCTACCCACTAAAGCGCCACCAACTTTCGGTAGCTTATGTCACATTGAATCTCGCACAAGATGATGGTCATGAGTTGTTGAATTCAGATATTCCTAAACAAGATTTGAAGCCTTCAAAGAATCATCCAATCTTAGGTGAAAATGAAGAGCAGCACAAAGAATCAGGAAATACCACGGGTGCTATTGAATTCATTCTCGATGAAATATCACTAGGGACAGGTCGTTTACTTATCAACGGCCCCGCAGGTTCTGGTAAAAGTACATTAATGCGTTGGTGTGCGATTCAAGCGGCTAAGCAACAGCTACAATTTAAATCGAATTCTGAAAAAACGGATGGTGACGCACGTAAGCAAAAAAATATAAGTTTTAGAAACCAGAGTAGATTCGAAACAGAGCATGGTGCTGCAAGTAACTGGCGTGAAAAGATTCCCCTGCTTATTCGTCTTCGTGATTGTCCAAATGGACGGTTGCCACCAGCTAACGAACTACCGGCATTCTTAGCCAAGCATCTCCCAACTGCTCCCAACTGCCCCGCCCGGTTGGATTACCAATGTACTTGATGCTGGACAAGCCCTGATTATGTTTGACGGGGTAGATGAAATACACCGAGACCAACGTACACAGTTGGCAGATGAAATAGGCGAATTAATTAACACTTATCCCAATTGCACCTATGTCGTTACTACACGACCTGGTGCAGTCGAACCCGGTTGGTTAGCCCGGTTAAAGTTTACAGAAGCCCGTGTGGAACCTATGAACCGTCAAGACAGGGATGAATTTATAGACAAATGGTATCGTTCCGCCGCTTTGGAATTGAAACAGCAACCACGCCTAGGTGAAAACCTGACAATGACTGCCTCACGGCTTAAATTAGAACTGGCAGAACAACAGGAACTAGGGGTATTGGCGAGCAACCCATTGTTGTGTGCGATGATTTGCGCTCTGTACCGTGAACGGCAGGAAAAACTTCCAGAAACACCAGCGGAATTATGTGAAGCACTCTGTCACATGTTACTGCACCGACGCGAACGTGAAACGCCGGGCTTGGATGACAAACACTTCCTAAATGCTTGGCGCGAACTTAAATATCAACAGAAAAAAGGGTTATTGTCTGAGCTAGCTAAGTATATGGTCAATAGGGGGGATTCCTTCATCGAGATAATAGCCGCTCAAAATCTGGTGGCAGATGGTCTTGCGTCTACCCCTGGGCGAAATAGAGATGAAACGCCAGATGTCGTTCAAGCATTAATTGAACGAAGTGGGCTACTTCGTCCTGCTAACGACGATAGAATTGATTTTCTTCATAATACATTAAAGGAATAGACTTGTTCCTAACGCTTCCTCTGTATTCGATACCATCGTACAATAATTTATTTGCTCTGTAATCACAATATTCAAGCCATGGCTTACGAAAGATTCACAAAACTGGACGGTGAGAAGCATGACCGCATGATTAAAG